>NZ_JARGEF010000003.1:0-115054 GCF_033794725.1 Streptomyces sp. ID05-39B
ATCCGAGACGACACTCGGGCCCTCAACCTGCCCAGCCTCAGCCCACAGCACGAAAACGGTCCACCGACTCCGTCGGCGGACCGTCACGCAAGATCGAGGCTAGGCCGCCTTTAGGGAGACGATTTCCGTGAGGGCGTTTGTGGCGATCAGCGAGGTGACCGGCTCAACGACTGCGCCTCGCCTGACCGTCGCATCGTGTCGCCGGATCCGCAGTAACCAGTCGCGCCCGGGTCCTCGCGCCGACGAGGCATTGCCGTCTCGATCTCATCATCCACAATAACTAAAGCGCGTTAGTAGCGCGCGCAAGCGCCATCCTACGCCCTCACCGCGGTCGGAGGAGACAGCATCCAGCCTGCTGCGGCGCGGCGGGGCGTGATCCGAGATCAGACTGAGCGACGCTCGATCACCCGGGTGACCTCAGGACCGATAGGGACGGGCCGTCCGTCGAGGAGACTGATGATCGCCTCGACGAGATGTCGTGCGGTGTCCCGCATATCTACTGCCACCATCGTCAACGGCGGGGCTGCGAGGCGTGCGGCCGGCGAATCGACCGCGCCGATCACGGCCAGGTCCGACGGCGCGGCTAGTCCTTGCTCGCGTAGACCCGCGAGGACGGCCAAGGCTGCCACATCGTCGTGGGCGCACACGCCGGTGACGGCGGGGGTCATCCCACGCCATGCCTCGACAGCGGCTCCGGCTCCCACCTCGTCGCAGGGAACAGCCAGAGCCACCGGGCCCGGCACACCGTGCTCGGCGCAGGCTCCCTGCAGTGCTTTCAGGCGCATCTCGCTCGCCTCGGCCAGGCGTTCGTCGTGCGGGCGGGCGTAGCCGAGCCGACGGTGCCCCGCCCTGAGCAGTCGCTCGACCTGCAGCCGGGCGATGCTGTTTTCCCGGGCTCCCCAGATCCACTGCGCGACGGGGTCGGACTCGGCGGTGAGAGAGACCACGGCGCGTACGCCATTGCGCCGCATCGCGGCGACGTCATTATCGGGCAGGTCCCATGCGAGGACGGCCACGGGCGTGATGACGGTCCACACATCACCATCGGGCCTGCGGGACCACGGATGGATCACCGCAGTGAGCCCGACGGCCGCGAACTCCGCCGAGAGAAACTCGACCAGTGTGCCCAGGTCGGTCAGCGGCAACTGAGGGGGCTGATAGAGGAGCACGACGTCACTCCGGCCGCGGCTGAGCGTCCGGGCCTCCGCCGAGGGGGCATAGCGCAGCCGGGCCGCCGCTTCGAGGACGCGCTGCCGCGTCGACTCGGAGATCGTCTGCCCCTTGGTGCCGTTGAGCACGAAGCTGACAGTGGCCCTGGAGACTCCGGCCTCCCGGGCGACGTCGGAACTGGTGACCCGGCCCTCCGGCCGAGCAGCGGCCTCGCCCGCCATCCATCGCCCCTTCCGCTCTTGTGGGTGTACCACGCCTGATGTACTGTACCCGCACTCACTAACGCGCGTTAGTGAATGAATAGTCGGTAGGGCGTCCCCGTGGCCACGGGGACTCGTCATGCCGCTCCGACAACCACCCCCTAAGGGCCCTGAGAGGGGCCGGTGCCAATCCACGGCTTACCCCTGAAGGGGCACGATCGGTTCTGCTCCGTGTTCCGGCGGAGCAGAACCCACGCAGCCCGTGCGGGGTTCGAGGTCGTCCGCAGACATGCAGATTCGTTCTGCTCGACGACCGCGCGCCTGATCCCTACGAACTCAGAACCTCAGGAGCTGCTGATCGTGCCCGAACCGTTGATCTTCCCCGAGCGCTTCCTTTGGGGGGCCGCGACAGCCGCACATCAGGTCGAAGGCAACAACGCGAACAGCGACTGGTGGGAATGGGAGACCGACCCAGCGCCCAAGGCGCCCATGGCAGGGCCCTCCGGCATGGCGTGCGACCACTTCAACCGTTACAAGGACGACATCGCGCTGCTCGCGGAACTCGGACTGAACACCTACCGCTTCTCCGTGGAGTGGGCACGAGTCGAGCCCCGCCAGGGAGAATTCGACCGCGAGGCGCTCCAACACTACGCCGACATGGTCGAGACCTGCCTGACCCACGGCGTCACACCGATGATCACGCTGCAGCACTTCACGTTGCCGGCCTGGGTCACCCACGCCGGAGCCTGGACCAATGCCGAACTCCCGGCCTGGTTCACGCGCTACACCAGGCACGTGATGGAACATCTACAGAACCGTGCTCCCTACATCTGCACGATCAACGAGCCCGGCAACATGATCACGCGGGGGTATCTGGGCACCTTCCCGACTCCGCCCTTCGTCCGGAACCTCGACGCGTTCGACGCCGCAGCCTCAGGAGTGATCGCCGCACACCGCAATGCCCGAGAGGTCATCCGTGAACTCGCACCCGGCGTCAAGGTCGGCATGGCCCATGCGCTGCAGGACTGGCACGCCAATCCCGGCGGAGTCCCAGCGATGGAATGGGCTCGGGAACTCCACGAAGACAGGTTCTTCGCCGAGACCGCCGACGACGACTTCATCGGCGTCCAGACCTACACCCGCCTCGACGTCAACGCCCCCCGCATCACCAAACCCCTCAGCGCGGCGCTTCTGCGCAGCCGTCGCCTTACGCAGTCGCTCGCCCTGCCGTACCTGCGCCGCCAAGCGGCAGCCGTGTCTGCGGAAGGAGCACCCGTCGGCGAGGGCCGCCGCACCCAGATGGGATATCTGTGGGCTCCTGAGGCGGTCGAGGCCACGACCCGGCGAGTGGCGGGCCTCTTCCCCGGCAAGGAGATCGTCCTCACCGAGCACGGTGTCGCGACCGACGTCGACAGCGAGCGTATCGACTACATTCGAGCAGGTCTGCGCGTCGTGCACCGGCTGATCGGCGACGGACTGCCCATCACCGGCTACGTCCACTGGTCACTGCTGGACAACTTCGAGTGGTGGGACGGCTACGGCCCCAAGTACGGGCTCGTGGCGGTCGACCGCAGCACTCAGGAGCGGGTCGTCAAACCATCGGCACATTGGTATGGCGACGTGGCCCGGATCAACCGGATGCCAACATGAGCCGCCGCCTGGGACACGGTACGGCTACCTCGGCATGAGCCGTTCGCCCGCTGGGTGGCGTGGCCGAGTCCGCCCTCGAAGCGGCGCCGACAGGCCTTGAGGTCTTCGATACCACATGCACGCAACTGGCCCAGGGCGAGCGTCGCATACGAATATCGGCGGCGCTGAACGACCAGATCGCGCCACGCACGGTCCAGGTCACTGCGCGCGTCAGGCGGGCGACCTAATTTGCATGCGGCTGCGGAGCAGGCGTCTCGATGAACGTCATGGACTGTGGCGAACGCACCTGGCCTGGCTCCACCATCCCCGTACCGCAGGACAACCGCCCGGTCGGCCTTGGATCAGAGCCAACGACGCCAGGTGGCGGTTCGTCGCCGCCGTAGGCCGCACCCACCTCGTGGTTCCGGTGCCCACAGCGCCATCCCATGATCACCATCACAGCAACAAGGAGTTCTCATGTCGTTCCGCTGGGGCATCGCCGGCACTGGTGTCATAGCAAACAGTTTTGCGGACGCGTTGGGCCGGTTGCCTGACGCCCACTTGGTCGCCGTCGGCTCCCGCAGTCGGAAAGGGGCCGACGCGTTCGGCGAGAAGCACGGCATCGCCGCGCGACACCGGCACGCTTCGTACGAAGATCTGGCCGCCGATGACACTGTCGACATTGTCTACGTCGCATCGCCCCACTCCCACCATCACGAGCACACGTTGCTGTTCCTGAACGCGGGGCGTCCAGTGTTGTGCGAGAAGGCGTTCTCGCTGGACGCGGAGCAGGCCGCTGAAATGGTGGCTGTGTCCAGGGAACGGGGCCTGTTCCTGATGGAGGCGATGTGGAGCCGGTTCCTGCCGGCCTATGTCAAAGTCAGAGAACTGCTCGCCGAGGACGTCATCGGTGAAGTCCAGTCCCTGGAGGCCGACTTCGGCTTCCAATTCCCGGCGGACCCCGAACACCGTCTGTTCGATCGCGCGCTGGGTGGCGGTTCCCTGCTCGACCTGGGTGTGTATCCCCTATCGCTGGCCAGCATGGTGCTGGGTACGCCCGACCGGGTCACGGCGTACGGCACACTCGGCTCGACCGGCGTCGACGAGCATGTCGCTGTCCTCTCCGGGTACGACAGTGGGGCGGTCGCGCTGGCCCAGAGTTCCATGCGGGCGAACCTCGGTTGCACAGCCCGTATCACCGGCACCGAAGGTCACATCGAACTGCCGTTCCTGATGCACTGCCCGGACGAACTGACCGTGCAGACGCGGGGCACCACCGAACGCCTGAGTCTGCCCGCCGCCCGCGAGGGCGACGGCGACGACACGGCGGGCGGCGGCCTGCACCGCCAGATCCGGCACGTCCAGGAGCGGCTACGCGCAGGGGAGTTGGAGAGCGAGATCATGCCTCTGGACGAGACCGTGGCGGTGATGCGCACGCTCGACACCGTGCGCGACCAGATCGGCCTGAGCTACACCACTCACTGACGTTCCCGCAACCAGCCAGCCATACGGATGCGTTCGGGGTTACGGCCACTCCGCTGCCGTAACCGCGTCCGAGGGGATCGGTACGGATCTCCGCCGCCTGATGTGGCCCGCACCCGTGGAGCCGCTTGCGGCGTCGCTACTCAACCGAAGCCGGAGAAGCCGATGGCTCACAGTGCAGAACGGCCCCCAGGCAGGCTCACGCCACGGGCCAGAACCAGATGGCTGGTTGTTTTCGTCATGGCTTTCGATCTCATGCTGACTGGAATCGCGTACTCCGCCTCAGGGGAATCGCCTCAGATCAGGGTGCTGTCGAATCGCGCGGATCTGGTGTCCGGGGGCGACGCCCTCGTCGAGGTGGCCCTGCCTTCCGGGGGAACACCAGAGAATGTGCGCGTGGACGTGGACGGCCGGGATGTGACATCCGCTTTCGCCGTCCGGCCGGACGGCCGCTTCCTGGGCCTGGTCACCGGCCTCCAGGTCGGCGAGAACAGGATGACGGCCCGGACACAGGGGGGCGCGGCAAGCCTTACCATCACCGGCCATCCCATCGGCGGACCGCTGTTCGCCGGGCCACAGGTACAGCCGTGGGTGTGCGCGACCGAGGAGAACGGCCTCGGGAAGCCGCAGGATGTCGCGTGCAATACTCCAGCGAAGTACAAGCTCTTCTACAAGTCCTGGCTGACCGGCCAGTTCACCGCATATGATCCGAAAAGACCGCCCGCAGACCTCGCATACACAACGACGGACCAGGGCAAGCGGGTCGCGTACGTCGTACGCCGGGAACGCGGCGTGATGGACCGTGGCATCTACGACATCGCGGTGTTGTACGACCCGGCCAAGCCGTGGCAACCGTGGGCACCGCAAGGCGGCTTCAACGGAAAACTCCTTGTGCCGTTCGGCGGCGACTGCACGCCGCGGCATTCACAGGACGCACCCATGGAGAACGTTCTCAACGACACGGCTCTGTCCCGCGGGTTCGCCGTCGCGGTGTCCAACCTGAACATGCTGGGGCAGAACTGCAACGACGTGGTCTCCACCGAAGCGCTGGTGATGCTCAAGGAGCACTTCGTCGAGAACTACGGCCCGATCCGCTACACCATCGGGCAAGGCTGCTCCGGCGGTTCCATGCAGCAGCACTGGATCACCTCCAACTACCCCGGTCTGTTGGACGGCATCCTGCCCTCCTGCAGCTTCCCCGACGTCTGGTCCACGCTGCAGGAGGCCGAGGACTGTCACGTACTCGACCACCACTTCGACAGGTCTCCATTGTGGGCGTTGACCACCCACAGAACCGCGGTGACCGGCCACGCGTTCGAGACGGTGTGCCGGACACTCTGGGACAACCCGACAGGCAACGGGCAGTACTCCAAGACCTGGTTGGACCCGGACAACGGGGCCGGCTGCCTCGGCGGATTCCTGGCCGGCCACACCACTCTGGAGCCCAATCGCTCGTGGGTGTACGACGCCGAGGCAAATCCTGCCGGTGAGCGGTGCACTCTTCAGGACTACGCCGTGGCCGTCTGGGGCCGAAGGCCCGCGAGTTCATGGGGGCCGGTCGAACAACGCATCCAACGCGGTTTCGCCAACCGGCCGTACGACAACACCGGTGTCCAGTACGGCCTGAAGGCCGTCGAGTCCGGCACGATCACCGCTGAGCAGTTCGTCGACCTCAACGAGAGCGTCGGCGGGCTCGACATCGACTGGAAGTGGCAGCCGGAGCGTAGTGAAGCCGACCCTGCGGCGCTGGAAGTCGCATACCGCTCCGGTCGGGTGACCTACCCCCGCGAGGCGGCCAAGGTCCCCGTCATCGATCTGCGCTCTCCCGGCAACTGGGAGATCCACAGCGACTTCCACAGTTACGCCATGCGTGCCCGCTTCGACCAGGCCAACGGTGGCCATGACAATCAGATCATCTGGACGGGTGTGCCTCCGGTGCAAACCGACGGCGATGCCCGCGAGAAGGCGTTCCTGCTCATGGACAGATGGCTGACCCGCATCGAAGCCGACACGTCCAACGACCCGATCGAGACCAAGGTGGTGCGCGACAAGCCGGCCGACGCTGTCGACGCGTGCTGGATCGGCAACCGCAAGATCTCCGATATGTCCGTCTGCCGCGCCACCTACCCTTACTTCGGTGTGCCCCGGACTGCGGCCGGGGGCCCGACGGCCAACAACATCCTCAAGTGCCAACTCAAGGAACTCAACCGGGACGACTACACCGTCGACTTCTCCAACGCCCAATGGGGCCGACTGCGGAAGGCCTTCCCCGAGGGGGTGTGCGACTACCGCGAGCCAGGCGTGGCCCAGCAACCCTCTCTGCCGTGGCTGACCTTCTCCGGCGGGCCGGGCGGACAGCCACTGGGCGCTCCGCCGGAGTCCGCCCCTACACCCTGAAAGGCTTCCCCTCATCCGGTGCCCACGGTGTCCCGCATCCCCAGCTAAGCGCTACACCGTGGGCGCCCAGCACCCTGTACGTCTCGATGTCCCACCCGGTGTACTACTCGCCCTCGGAGACGAAGCGGCCACGCGTGTCCTGGATGATCGCCATGAGCCCGCGCTCGGCCGCGGCAACAGATTGAGAGGCCTGGCCATGAAGGAGGTCTGCTTGCCGTTCAGCAGCCGACTCGGCAGCACCGGCCATGGCCCCGTCCCACCCAGACGGTGGACGTCCGCGCGCAGCACCATCCCGTCAAGCAACATCGGCCCGGATCGCAGTAGGCTCCGTAGCCCCGGCAAGCGCCCGGTCGAACTGCCGCCGTCCTCGCCGAGGAAACCATCTGCAACCCGTGGTGGAGACGCGCACCGGCCGACGCCAGCCGCGCCTGCTGGTCATCTGTCTGCACGGCACCGGACTGTGCTACCACAAGCCCACGCCCCTCGGCCCACAGGAGCCCTGCTTCGCCGCCGCCCCGGTACCCCGTGCGGCCAGCAGACGGCGTGCTCGGCACGCAACCGGACCAGGATCTCCGCCTGGCCGGGTCCGAACAGGTCCTGATAGAGGTGCTCGGCCAGCGCGAAGCAGAAGGCGCGGTGATCCCCTATAGAGTCAAGGGTCGGTCTGCCATCATCAAGGGCGATGACGGCCAATCCACCGAGTCCGGGCCGAAGAGGCGACCACTGCGGTGTGGGCCGTGGGAATGCACAGGCTGACGACGAGGGCAGTTGGGTGTGCGGTAGACATGGCAGGGAGCCCGCTTGCCCGCCCAACCGCCCCACCTCGGCCGAACGGCCAGGAAACGAAGCGGTCGCAAGCGTCCTCGGCCGAAAGGCTGATACCCCGCGCGCGTAGGTCGCAGCCTCTGGCGCGTCTCCTGTGCGGGGATCTGCCTTGCATCAGTGAGCTCGAGGTGAGTTTGGCACCTGACCTGCGCCCTAACGTCCCGGGGTGCAGGCATGCACGCCGTGCCAATCCAGGGACACCATCCCTACCGCGTGCCAGTTTCTCAGGCTGTTTCGCTGGGCGTCATCCCAGGAGCTGATGCGACGACATACCTGAGGCTGACGAAACCCTTTCTCGCATCAGCCTCAGGTGGTCGGCAATTCAGCTGATCCGCAGGATCTGTGGGAACCGGACGATAGAGAGGTTCCCAGCGGGATGGACCCGGACTCTCGCGTCCATGGGCCTCTTGTGGCCGTTTGCACGGCCCGTGGCACGTGCCCCTCGCTGTCTCTATCCCGATCGGAGTGCTACCCATGATCACTAGCCCGTCCACCGGCCCCCGCGCCGCCGCCCCTGCCATCGCCGCCCGCGCCACTGAGCTCTCCAAGGTCTACGGACAGGGCGACACCAATGTGGTGGCCCTCGATCAGGTCAGTGTCGGCTTCGGGCAGTCCCAGTTCACCGCGATCATGGGGCCTTCGGGGTCCGGGAAGTCCACGCTGATGCACTGTGTCGCGGGGCTGGACAGCTTCTCCTCCGGCTCGGTCCGCGTCGGTGATGTCGAGCTCGGGTCACTGACGGACAGGCAACTCACCAAACTCCGCCGGGACAAGGTCGGCTTCATCTTCCAGGCGTTCAACCTGCTGCCCACCCTGACCGCGTTGGAGAACATCACGCTCCCGATGGACATCGCGGGCCGGACACCGGACAAGGAGTGGCTGGACAGCGTCATTCGGATGGTCGGTCTGTCGGGCCGGCTCAGCCACCGCCCCGCCCAGCTCTCCGGCGGCCAGCAGCAGCGCGTCGCCGTCGCCCGTGCGCTCGCCTCCAAGCCGGACATCGTCTTTGGGGATGAGCCGACCGGCAACCTGGACTCACGCTCGGGCGGCGAGGTCCTCGGCTTCCTGCGTGACTCGGTACGGGAGCTGGGCCAGACCGTCGTCATGGTCACCCATGATCCGGTCGCCGCTTCCTACGCGGACCGGGTCGTTTTCCTCGCCGACGGCCGGATCGTCGACGAGATGTACGAGCCCACCGCGGACGGGGTCCTCGACCTCATGAAGTCGTTCGAGACCCCGTTCCGTACGAGCTGAGCGGCCCGCAGCAGAGCCGACCAACCGGTACGCACCCCCTCCGTCCTCAGCTCCCCTCACTTCACCGGGATCACACCACCATGTTCCGCACAGCGCTGCGCAACGTCCTCGCGCACAAGGCCAGACTGCTGATGACCGTGCTCGCCGTCATGCTCGGCGTCGCGTTCGTCTCCGGCACTCTGATCTTCACCGACACCTACACGAACTCCTCCAGCAGCCAGAAAGCCAAGAGTTTCGCCCACGTGGACGTCCAGGTCGACCCGGACCCCAACCACTACTCCGATTCCCCCGGCATCAGTCGGAAGACGCTCGAAGAGGTCGCCCGTGTGGACGGGGTCGCCGAAGCCGCCGGGCGGGTCGACGGACTCGCCTACGTCTCCGACAGAGACGGCGGACTCATCGGCGGCGCGTTCAACTCGGGCGCCAACTACGCGCCGGGCAAGAACGGCAAGGACCCGCTCTACGCGTTCACCGAGGGTGGCGGTCCCACAGAGGCCATGCAGATCGCGCTCGACAAGGACAGCGCCGACAAGGGTGGCTACCATGTCGGCGACACCGTGCCTGTCGCTCTGACGGGTCCGGCCAAGAAGTACAAGCTCTCCGGCATCTTCACCACCGAGGACCAGCTGGTGGCAGGAGGCGGCAGCCTGGTGCTGTTCGACACACCGTCCGCACAGCGGCTCTACCTCCAGCCGGGCTTCTTCGAGAACGTCACCGTCACCGCCGCCCCCGGCGTTTCGAGCACCAAGCTCGCCGCCGCCATCGGCAAGGTACTTCCGGACTCCGCGAAGGCCGAGACCGGTCAACAACTCGCCGACGCCGAGGCAAAATTGGCGGAGGGAGACGCCTCGCTGCTCAGTGGGATACTGCTTGCCTTCGCCGGTGTCGCGCTCTTCGTCAGCGTCTTCTTGATCGCCAATACCTTCACCATGCTGGCTGCCCAGCGCACCCGGGAACTCGCTCTGCTGCGTGCGGTCGGCGCCTCCCGCAGGCAGGTCACCCGTTCCGTGCTGATCGAGGCGATGGTGGTCGGCGCGGCCGGTGCGGTCGCTGGGCTCGGGCTCGGTGCCGTCATGGCCGCCATAGCACAGTCAGTGGTCGATTTCGGCGGAGGGAAGCTCCCGGACGGGCCGCTGATCGTCACGTCGACGACTGTCCTGGTCTCAGCATTCGTCGGTGTGCTGGTCACCATGGTGGCCGCCTGGCTGCCGGCCCGTCGCGCAGCGAAGATCCCGCCGGTCGCGGCGATCAGCAGCGCACACCTGCCCTCCACCATCAGGTCCCTGATCCTGCGGAACGTGTTCGGCGGCATCCTCACGCTGCTCGGCGCGGCGGTCGTCGTCGCGGGCGCCGGGACCGGCGGCTCGCGCGGCGCGATGATCGTCGGGTTCGGTGCCTTCCTCGCGGTGATCGGTGTCCTCGTGCTGATCCCGTTGCTGTCCCGGCCGGTGATCGCGCTCGTACGGCCGCTGCTGCGGCGGGGCTTCGGTGTCTCCGGCACGCTCGCGGGCCAGAACGCCGTACGCAACCCGCGCCGTACCGGCGCCACCGCCTCCGCACTGGCCATCGGCCTCACACTGGTCAGTGCTCTGACCGTGCTCGGCGTCACTGTCGGTCAGTCCATGGACAGGATGACCACGGACATCGTCAAGGCCGACTATATGATCACGACCACTGCTGTGGACCTGGACACCTCGGCGGTCGCCGCCGTGCGCAAGCTCCCCGGCGTCAGGGCCGTGTCGCCAGAGCAGCAGTCGTGGATGCAGATCGACGGCATCCAGGAGGATGTAACAGCCATCGCCCCGGCGGAGTTCGACAAGGCACTCGACCTTCCGGTGGTCTCCGGCTCACAGGGCACGCTCGCCAAGGGGCAGATCGCCGTTGCCGAGGACGAAGCGCGATCCCACGGTTGGAAGGTGGGGGACACCCTGCCAGCGGTGTACGGGGACTCCGGCAAGAAGCGCAGGGTGACCGTCGGGGCTATCTTCGAGTCCAACGAGGTCGTCTTCCCTGTCGTCGTCTCCGCGGACGTGATCGAATCGACCCTCGCGGCGTCCCTCTCCAAGATCTACGTCAAGACGGACGGCAGCACGGACAGGAAGGCGCTCGCTGACGCCCTCCCCGGGCGCCCGGGGATCAAGATCGACGACCAGCAGGCCATCCGCAACGAGTTCAGCGGCACATACGATGCTGCGCTCAACGTCTTGTACGCACTGCTCGCGATCTCCCTGGCCATCGCGGTGCTGGGAGTGGTGAACACCCTCGCGATGTCAGTCTTCGAACGACAGCGCGAGGTCGGCATGCTGCGAGCCGTCGGACTCGACCGGCGAGGCGTGACGCGGATGATCCAGCTGGAGGCCGTGGTCATCTCCCTCTTCGGCGCGGTCATCGGCATCGGAGTCGGTTCCTTCCTGGGCTGGGCCGTCTGCGAGATCGTAAAGGCGGACATCCCCGGGTACGCGCTGGTGCTGCCGTGGGGCCGGTTCGCGCTCTTCCTGCTGCTGGCAGCGCTCGTCGGACTCCTGGCCGCCATGTGGCCGGCCCGCAACGCGTCCCGACTGAACATGCTCATGGCCATCAAGACCGACTAGACGGAGGGAATCGCCGTACGGCCGTAGGCACATCGATGTGCCTACGGCCGTACGGTTGTGTGGCGAGCACGGGGCCCCCAGGCCCAACAGGTCAGTCTTCGGTGGGTCCACTGACTCCTCCTGCACACATCCTGCGCAGCCCCCGCCTGACGCAGTCGCTCGCCCTGCCGCCCCTGCACCGCCAGGCGGAAGTCGTCTCACTGGCGGAAGACGCACCCGCACCCGCTGACGGGATCCCGCGATGCACGTAAGCGTATCGACTACATCCGAGCAGGTCTGCGCGTCGTGCACCGGCTGATCGACGACGGACTGCCCGTCACCGGCTACGTCCACTTTCAAGTGCTGGGACGGCTACCGCCCCAAGCACGGGCTCGTGGCGGTCGACCACACCACTCAGGACCGCATCGTCAAGCGCCCGGCCCGTCCATTCGTCGGATTCGCCTTCGCGCACATGCTCGGCTTCAACCTGCTGCCCCGGTTGAAGAACGTGGGCTCGGCCCGGCTGTACCGGCCGGTTGCCGGCGAGGACGAGACGTGGCCGCACCTGGCCCCGGTGCTGTCCAGCAAGACGATCGACTGGGAGCTGATCCGCCAGCAGTACGACCAGATCGTCAAATACACCACCGCGCTCCGCCTGGGCACGGCCGAGGCCGAGCAGGTGCTACGACGCTTCACCTGCGGCGGCCCGAAGCACCCGACCTACCGGGCGATCGAGGAGCTCGGCCGCGCTGTGCGGACAGCGTTCGTCTGCGACTACCTGGCCAGCCCCGAACTACGGCGGGAGATCCACGAGGGCCTGCAAGTGGTGGAGAACTGGAACTCCGCCAACCACGACCTGTTCTACGGCAAGGACGGGGACCTGACCGGCGCCGACCGCGAGAGCCAGGAGATCTCGATGCTCGCCCTGCACCTGCTGCAGGCTGCCCTTGTCCACGTCAACACCCTGCTGCTGCAGAGGTCCTGGCCGAGCCGAAGGGGGTCGAGCGCCTCGGCGATGCCGATCGGCGCGCGTTGTCCCCGCTGTTCTGGACTCACGTCAACCCCTACGGCCGGTTCGAGCTGGACATGAGCAACCGGCTAGATCTCCAGTCGGCTGTAGTCGTCCCGGGCCAGCGAGCGGACGAACCGCAGTCGGCGCCCGCCGGGGAGAGCGCCGCGCAGCGGTAGCGCCAGCGATTCCGGGTCGAAGCCGTCGGCTGCGGCTTCGACCCAGAATCCCGTGGTCACGGCCGGGCGGTGGGGAGAGCCGGGCCGACGCCGGGAACCGCTCGGAGCGGGGACGGCCGCTCATCGATCAGGCGGTGTCGATGAGCCGGCGAAGTCTCTCCCGCCCGTTCGGTCTCGGGCGCGCGCCCGCTGCCTCGGATGTCGGCTTCGCCGGGCCGGCTCGGCGAGGCTGCTGCGGCGTGTCAGCGGGACTCCTGTGCGCTGAGCAGCGTGAGGGCGTTGCGGATGCCCTCTTCGAGGAGTTCGTCGGAGAGTCGCGGGTCAGACAGGGCGCGGGAGAGCTGCAGTGTCCCGACCATCATGGCGTAGACGCTGAGGGTCTTCGTGTGCGCCGAGCGCGGATCGGCGGGCGCCAGGCGGGCGGCGATGCCGTCGATGACGGCGAGCACCCCGTCGGTGTACGCCTGCTTGGTCTCCTGCGGGCAGCGCCCGATCTCATCGAGGAGTGCGGCGGAGGGGCAGCCGTCGTCGGGGCTGTCGCGGTGCTGGGGCGACAGATACCACCGCACGATCTGCTCGAGTCCTGCGATGCCGGGGGCCGCCTGGTCGATGACGTTGGCGTACTGCGTGCGCAGCTGGTCCGCGACCGAGGCGGCCACGAGGTCGTCCTTGGACGCGAAGTGGGCGTAGAAGGCACCGTTGGTCAGTCCGGCGTCCGCCATCAGCGTCGAGATGCCCGAGCCATCGATACCGTCCTGCTTGAACCGGCGGCCGGCGGTCTCGATGATCCGCTGCCTGGTCGCCTGCTTGTGCTCTTTCCCGTAACGAGTCACGCGCTCGCTCCTTCGTGCGCCGGAAGGGTCGCCCGCTTTCCGCCGGCCTCGCCATCATATTGGATTACGAACGCACTCTAATGGTGTGCGGGCGGCGTCTTGGAGCACCGCCACGCCTTCTGCGCGGCCGGCCTGGTTCAGTCGTCGCCGGGCGTCATCGAGATCACGACCTTTCCGGCCGTGGTACGCCCCTGCTCGACGTACGCCATCGCCTCGAGCGTCCGGTCGAAGGGGAACGTCCGGTCGATGACCGGGCGGAGCCGTCCGCTGTCGTACAGGGCGCCGAGTTCACGGAGCTGGGCGCCGCTGGCCTGCATGAAGAAGAACTCATAGCGCACACCCAGGGCCTTGGCCTGCTTGCGCACCTTGCGGCTGAGCGCGTTCATGGCCACGCCCATGAACGAGGGCGCGCCGAGTTGCCTGGCGAACCCGGAGTCCGGCGGGCCGGCGACACCGATGGCCAGGCCGCCCGGCTTCAGCACAGTCAGCGACTTCTCGAGGTTCGCCCCGCCAAGGGAGTCCAGCACCAGGTCGTAGCCGGACAGCACCTGCGAGAAGTCCTCCTTCGTGTAGTCGACGACGGTGTCGGCGCCGAGGCTCCTGACCATCTCCTCGGCGCGGGAGTTCGTGGTCGTGGCCACCGTGGCACCGAAGTGCTTGGCGAGCTGGATGGCCGTCGATCCGAGGCCACCGGCACCGGCGTGGACGAGCACTTTCTGGCCCGGCACCACGTGGGCGCGCTCCACGAGGATCTGCCAGGCGGCCAGGGCCACCAGCGGCACCGCGGCCGCCTCGCGGAGCGTGAGTGACGCCGGCTTGGGCGCGACGTCGTCCTGGTCGACCGCAATGAACTCGGCAAAGCCTCCGACCCGCAGGTCGCGGGGACGTGCGTAGACCTCGTCGCCGACCGTCAAGCCGCGCACGGTCGGCCCGACCTGCGTCACGATCCCGGCGACGTCATGGCCGAGCACGAACGGAAGCTCGTACTTCAGGAGTCGTTTGAACTCCCCGTTGCGGACCATCTTGTCCAGCGGGTTGATGCTGGCAGCGCTCACCTGGACCAGGACGTCGCCGGCCCCGACGGTGGGCTCGGGAACATCAGCGGCGCGCAGGCCGCCCTTGCCGTACTTCTCGACGACGAACGCCTTCATGTCAGCCGTCCCTTCGCGTGATCTTCTCGGTTGTCTTCTCGGCGGACGATGCGCATGTCCGGGCAGCTTCCACCTCAGCGGCCGAGGTGCCGTCGAAGCCACTGGCCCATCTGCTCGATCGCCCGGTCCACCTCGGGCACGCGTCCCGCGCCCAGGATGAACGAGTGCTGGCCCTCCGGCAGCGGGCGGACCTCAGAGACGATCTTGAAGTCGGTCAGTCGGCGGCCGAAATCGGCGCCATCGCCGGCAAGCGTTTCGTGCTCGCCGTAGTGGAGGGCCGTGGGCGGCAGGCCGGTCAGGTCGGCGTTCACGATGCTGATGGCGGGGTCGGTGAAGTCCACGCCGGGGTCCTGCAGCCAAGCCGCTCGGAACAGCTCGAGGATGCCCCGGCTGAGCATCCTGTCGAGTTCCTCGTTCTCGTCCACCTTCGGGTTACTGATGGTGAGGTCGGTCCAGGGCGAGATGCTGACGACCGCGCCGGGGACTGCCTCGCCCTTGGCGAGCAGGCGCAGCGGCAGCGCGATCGCGAGGGTGCCTCCGATGGAGTGGCCGGTGCTGCCGATGTTCCGCGGCGCGTAGCCCTGAGCGAGCAGCCACCGGTAGGCGGTCTCGGCGTCGTCGATCTGCGCCGGGTGGGGATGCTCGGGCGCCAGGCGGAAGCCCACGACGAGTGAGCGGATTCCGGCCGCCTTGGCGATGTGGCCGGCGGCCTTGCGGTCCGATGCGATCGAGGCGGCGACCGATCCGCCGAAATGGAAGTGAAGCAGCGCCTTGTCGGGGTCGGCGCCCTCGGGGATGACCCACAGGGCGGGGACGCCGTCCGCGTCCACGTCGGCGTAGGTGACGCCTTCCGGCTCGGTCGATGCCGAAGCATGTGTGTCGACGATGTCGCGGACGACGGCCAGATCGAGTCCCGGCGTCGACGCCTTCGCACGCACGCTGTCGAGGAACTGCGCGAACTGCTGCGCTTCCGTGCTCATTCCCATGGTGATGCTCCTTGTCAGGTCAGAGCTGAACGCGCCTCTCGCGCGCGCTGCGGGTCGATGGGCCGGGTGCGACGTTTCAGCCGGGCATCCGGTTGAACCTGCGGATCTGCTTGTCGAACATCCCGGCGGGGACGAGGCGTCGCGCGGTGGTGATGCGTGAGGCGAGCGGTCCGGCGGTGTAGCGCAGCTTCGGCTTCGAGGCGGTGGCTGCCGTGACGATCTCCTTGGCGACGACGGCGGGGTCGTCGCCGGTCTTCATCGCCGCGGCGACCACTTCGTCGAAGACACGCCGCCGCTCCGCGTACAGCGGCAGCGGGGTGTCGGGCTGCGCGGCATTGGCATCGAAGGCGGTCCGGGTGTAGCCGGGCTCGACGAGCAGGACGCGGACGCCGTGCTCGCGGACCTCGTGATCCAGGGACTCGGAGTAGCCCTCGACGGCGTGCTTCGCGGCGGCGTAGAGGGCCATGTAGGGCTGCGGGATGACGCCGAGGACGGACGAGACGTTGACGATACGTCCACGGCCCTGGGTGCGCATGTGCGGCAGAACGGCCTTCGCCATGCGGACATGACCGAAGAAGTTGAGGTTGAAGAGGCGCTGGGCCTGGGCGACGGAGCTCTCCTCGGCGGCGCCGGCCGAGCCCAGACCGGCGTTGTTGACCAGGACGTCGATCCGTCCGAACCGTTCGATCACTTCCCGGACCGCGGCGGTGACGGATTCGTCGCTGGTCACGTCGAGGTCGAGGAAGGCCACACCGGCGGGCGGGGTGAGCCCCGAGGTGTTCCGTCCGGTTCCGATCACCTCGAACCCGGCTGTGACGAAGGCCCGAGCGGTTGCGTTACCGATCCCCGATGACGCCCCCGTCACGAGTGCTACCGGCCGTTGTGTCGCCATGACGGACTCCTTACACATTGAATTTCGATCGTATGGCTTACTGTCGTAATGTTATTGCGGGGCGGAGTGGATGGCAAGGCCGCTCCGAAGGCGCCGGCATCTCCGGCCTGCCCGTCTCATCCAGAGCTCTCTCATGAACAGTCCTTTGCGCGAGCAAGATCAATCGCGGGCCGCCGGACCCCCGCCGATCCCGGGTTCGTTCGCAGAACCCGTTCTCACTAAGAAGCAGGACGGGCCTCCTTCTGAGACTTGCATTGTGCGAAGATCCGGGCCCGTGACGGACCCTCGGCTTCCTTCCTCAACCGACCGGTCGGACGCCGACGACGCCGAACAGCACGCCTGTCCGAAGTGCGTCGCCCAGCCCGGTTCCCCGTGCCGCTCGCGCGGCGGCGCGGTCGCCTCCGCCTACCACACCCGCCGCTTCACGAAGGTGCCCCGGCTGAAGAAGGCGCTGCGGGTGCCGACCCCGGCCGACCGTGGGCCGGGGTCGGCCGTGGCGGCCCGGCACCCCGCCACCGGCGCCGATCGACCCGGACCTGCCGAGTGCGGACATCCACATCGGCTAACGCGCGATGCTCGACGCTCAACTCCCAGCTCGACGCGCTCAGCAAGCACGGCATCCCGAGGGGCAAGATCTTCAGCGAGAAGATCAGCACCCGGGTGCGGGTCCGGCCCCGGTTCGAGAAGGCGCTGCGAACCGCGCGGGAGGTCAAGGCGCACGCCCCGCACTGCCGGGTCATCTTCACCGTGTACGAGATGAAGCGCCTCGGCCGCGACGCCGCCGAACTCACCGCGCTCACCGACCACCTCACCGCCCACGGCCTGGTCCTGGAGATGCTCGCCGGACCCCTGCCCGGCATCTACGACCCCACTGGCCCGGGCAAGCTGCTGTTCGCGTACTTCGCGGCGATGGCGGAGACCGAGCGAGAGAACATCCGCGAGTCCACGTTGGAGGGCCTGGACACCGCGGCCCGCAAGGGCAAGCACGGCGGCCGGCCCCCGGCGATGACCGACGACATGCTGCACACCGTGCTCCGGCGCCGGGCCGGCGGCGAGTCCGTCGGGCAGATCCAGCCCGACCTGTTCATCCCCACCGGCAAGCGCAAGGGACACAAGCCTTCCGTCAGATACTTGAGTCAAGACACTTGGAGAAAGTGCAGGTCAGAGCCG
Source organism: Streptomyces sp. ID05-39B (assembly GCF_033794725.1). Lineage (NCBI taxonomy): Bacteria > Bacillati > Actinomycetota > Actinomycetes > Kitasatosporales > Streptomycetaceae > Streptomyces > Streptomyces sp. ID05-39B. Next base: position 17,748 of record NZ_JARGEF010000003.1, read on the forward strand.
CCATGGACGAAATTTTGGAGCGTTGGGCATCTCGGCAAGCGGCGAAAGCCCCCCAGATCTCGGTTGAAGACCTCCGCGAACTCGCGGACAGTTTGGGTATCGAATTGGGTGACTGAGCTGCTTCGAGGGGCCCTGCCTGGATAGCAGGGTCCCTCGGTGTGTGTGAGAAATCGGCAAGCTGCCCCGCGCCATGGCCTCCCTGCGCAACCTCGCCATCAGCGTCTTCCGCCAGGACAGCCGGACGCCAGACCTACATCGCCGCGCCCAGACAGATCTCGTTCACGCAATGCCCCTGACTGGCGACCACGGCGGGGGTCACGTCCGCTGGAGTGGTGTATTGACGGCCACTCGGTGATCTCCTTTTGAGGCTATGCGGTGAGTTCGGTGGGCAGGTCGGTCTCGTGGGTTTCTGACTCGATCGGGTGGAGGCAGGCTTTGGCCAGCAGGTCGAGTCCCATGTAGCGGCGGGCCTCGGTCCACTCGTCGTTCTGTTCGGCCAGCACGGCGCCGACGAGCCGGATGACGGCGGTGCGGTCGGGGAAGATGCCGACCACGTCGGTGCGGCGGCGGATCTCCTTGTTCAGCCGTTCCTGCGGGTTGTTCGACCAGATCTGCCGCCAGATCTCGCGTGGGAAGGCGGTGAAGGCCAGCAGGTCGTGCTGGGCGGTGTCCAAGTGGGCTGCGGCCTTGGGAAACTTGGCCTCCAGCGCGTCCAGGACGTGCTGCATCTGGGCCTTCACGGCGTCGGTGTCGGGTTGTTCGAAGACGGTCCGCAGCAGCGTGGCCACCCAGGGCTGGGCCGATTTCGGGACCTGGCTGAGCAGGTTGCGGGCGTAATGAGTGCGGCATCGCTGCCAGCTCGCGCCGGGCAGGACCGCGCCGATGGCGTCGATCAGGCCGGCGTGCGCGTCGGAGATGACCAGCTGGACGCCGGACAGGCCGCGGGCGATCAGCGAGCGCAGGAAGGCCAGCCAGCCGGCGCCGTCCTCGGCGGTGGCGACATCGATGCCGAGGATCTCGCGGTGCCCGTCGGCGTTGACGCCGACCGCGATCAAGGCGTGGACGTTGATGATCCGGCCGCCCTCGCGGACCTTCTGGGTCAGCGCGTCCACCCAGACGAACGCGTAAGGGCCCTGATCCAGGGGCCGGTTGCGGAAGCGGCGACCTGCTCGTCCAGGTGCTTCGCCATCGCGCTGACCTGGGACTTCGACAGCTGGGTGACGCCGAGGGACTCGGCGAGCTTCTCGACACGGCGGGTGGACACGCCCAGCAGGTAGGCGGTGGCGACCACCGAGATGAGGGCCTGCTCGGCCCGGCGACGTCGCTCCAGCAGCCAGTGCGGGAAGTAACTCCCGCTCCTGAGCTTGGGGATGGCGAGTTCGACGGTGCCGGCCCTCGTGTCCCACTCGCGCGGGCGATATCCGTTCCGGTGGTTGACTCTCTCTTCGCTGACCTGCCCGTATTCAGCATTGCAGAGGGCATCCGCCTCCGCGGACATGAGCGCGTCAGCGAACGTCTTGACCATCGCGCGCAGCAGATCGGGACTCGCCGCGGCGAGGTTGTCTTCGGCGAGGGCGTGCAGGGGCAGACTGTCGGATGCGGTCATCGTGCTGATCTCCTTCGAGGCTTCGACACCTCGAAGATCAGCCGGTGGCCGTTCATCTATGCGGGCCTCATCCCGACGCCGGAGCAAACCCCCGGATCAGGTCGAACCCGTACACCATCTCCATGGACGCAACCACGGCGGGAGCGAACTGCTAGCACTTCAGATCGCCAATCGCCTCAGCCATTCGGCCAGACTGCGGGTCAAGGTCTGCAGGTTTCTGGCCTTTCGGTCGAGGTGCCCACGCCGAGACAGCGCGAAGATGAGCGCGAACGGAAGCCCCGGACGTAACGGGGGCCAACCAGTGCTTGGGCCGGTATGCTTCTTCCTGAAAGCGCCTTTTAAAACACCTCGCCTGCAGAGAGGACGTGTAGTGAATCTGAAAATTCGCACTCTTGGAGATCTCATGCGAACCTCTGGAGTGACGCCAAAGACTCAATCAAGTTCGCCAAAGCGTCGCGTTCTTACGAGCCTTGCGACTATTCTCGCCGCGTCGGGCGTTGTGGTCGCAAATCCTTCCGCTGCGTTCGCCAATTCCACCTTCACTGCTGTGGGGTATTGCGACACGAATTACCAGTGTGCGGGAGGTAGTGGCTCGAGTAGCAGATGGTCAGTGAATTTCGATGACGGGCCGACGGTATCGACAATTGACCTCCATGAACTGTACCGCGACCAGAGCGACACCATGTCCTCCTTTCGCATTCTCGGGAGTGTGATGTCGCGCGCCAATCACCCGAATGAAACAGTCACGATTCATCAGCAATTTTATCGAGACAATGGCGGGCAGGTGCCGCTCGGAGAGTACGAAACACGGTTCAGGGCGAGCAGCTCCAACAATGCCCAGCGCTTCAATTTCGATCAAGGCATACCCAATTTGCCGTGGAATGACCAGGTGTCGTCGGTTGCTATATGGATAACGAGAAAGTAGCTGACTGGCCTTAAAGAAGCTCGATCCTTCGTGACGACCTGCCGACTCCGTTGGCAGGTCGTTTCGCTTTCCGTGGCTCTTGGTGGGCAAATCTATAGTCCGGCTGGTGTCTCGGGTGAGCTCCGGATTTCATTGTTTCGAAATTGAACTTAGTCTTTTTGCCACCGAACCGAGTCATGCCGGATTGGCGCGCTCAGAACCACGACACGAGTGAGGGCCGACGGCAAGCCCTGGATCTCAGCACGTGGCCGGGGCCCCAAAAAACGGGGGCTGCGGTCGGCGATTCCTAATGCCGTTCGTCAAGCCGTGGCGCACGCCTGAGGTAGCGGGCAGGAGGTGTCGGAGGTGCGGGGTACAGTCCGTTCATCCGACTGGGGAGGGCTCATGGCGACCAAGTGGAGCTTGACGATCGACTGTGCGTACCCGGGGAAACTGGCCGCGTTCTGGGCGCTGGCGTTGGGCTACGCGGAGAAGCCCGCGCCCGCAGGGTTCGGGAGCTGGGAGGAGTGGTTCTCGCATCATGAGGTTCCGGAGGACGAGTGGGATGACGGGGCGTACCTGTCAGATCCGGATGGCGTGGGCCCCACCTTGTCCTTCCTGAAGGTGCCGGAGCCGAAGGTGGCGAAGAACCGGCTGCATATCGACGTGCAAGTTGGTGGCGGCCGTGAAACCCCGTGGGAGGTGCGCTGGCCGCGCGTGGTCGAGGCGGTGCAGCGGTTGACCACTGCGGGCGCGACCGTGGTCCGCGAGGACGAGTTGCAGGGCAGGCCGGATCACGTGGTGATGGCAGACCCGGAAGGTAACGAGTTTTGCCTGGTCTGACGGGGTCGGTCAGGCCAATTGGCCGCGCGCAGCGTGTCGCGTCCCTTCCTATGCGGCAGCCCTTGTCGGCGGAGCGGGCTCGTAGCGCCGTCCGTCGCGGAGGAGGGCCCAGAGGACGTTGACGCGGCGGCGTGCGAGGGCAAGGACGGCCTGGGTATGGCGCTTGCCCTCGGCGCGTTTGCGGTCGTAGAACCGCCGGGATGCCTCGGACCGCCGAATGCTGATCAGCGCGGAGGTGTAGAGCACGCGCTGGAGCCGGCGGTTGTAGCGTTGCGGGCGCCGCAGGTTGCCGCTGATCTTGCCGGAGTCGCGCGGGACCGGGGCGACGCCGCCGAAGGCGGCGAGGCGGTCGGGGGTTCCGAAGACGGCCATGTCACCGCCGGTGGCGGCCAGGAACTCGGCACCGAGGATGATGCCGAGGCCGGGCATGCTGGTGATCACCTCGAAGTGTCGGTGATCGCGAAATCGGGCCTCGATGAGCTTTCCGAGCTCGGCGACCTGCTCGTTGAGGGCCATCACCTCCTTCGCCAGGGTGTGCACCATCTGGGCGGTCAGCTTCTCGCCGGGCAGGCTGGTGTGCTGGCGTTCGGCGGCTTCGACCGCGGCCTCGGCGAGCTGGTCGGCTCGGAGGACCTTGCGGTTCCGCAGCCAGGTCTCCAGGCGCTTGGCGCCAAGTCTGCGGATGGCCGCGGGGGTCTGGTAGCCGGTCAGCAGGGTCAGCGGGCCCTTGTTGGTGAGGTCCAGGACCCGTTCCAGGCCGGGGAAGATGCCGGGCAGCTGGGCCCGGAGCCGGTTGACGATGCGGGTGCGGTCGGCGACCAGGTCTATACGGCGACCTGTGAGGATCTTGAGGTCGGTGACGGTCTCGTCGCCGGTGCGTAAGGGGTTCAGGTCGCGGCGGATGCGGACCTGGTCGGCGATGACGGCGGCGTCCTTGGCGTCGGTCTTGCCTTCGCCGCGGTAGCTCTCGGAGGCGCGGTGGATGGCGCGGCCGGAGATGTAGTGGACCTGCTGGTCGTGGTTGAAGAGGACTGTGATGGCCAGGGCGGCTCCGCCGTCGGCCAGGTCGATGCCCCAGGTCACCTCGTCGCCAAGGGCTAGGACGTCGGTGAGGAGTTCTAGGAGTTCGGGCTCGTCATTGGCGACGCGCCGGGACAGCAGCCGGTGGCCGCTCTCGTTGATCGCGACGCAGTGGTGGTGGGTTTTGCCTGCGTCGATGCCGGCCCAGATCGCGGCCATGGTGCCTCCGTGCGGTGGGTGTGCTCGGTGCCTCCCGACGGACGACCTCGCTGTCGATTCCCTACGGAGCGATCATTCGCAATTCCTAATTGGCAGCCGAGTCGTCGTGGGGCGTCGGGTGGCCAATCGCTGGTTGCCCCAAGCGGCAGAACTTTGAAAGCCACGCCCGACGCCCCTGGGTGGAAGAACCATACGAAGGGCTCGCCCTGTCCCGCAGACAACGTAGGGAACTGTTGAGTGCAGCCCGGCAGGCTGGGCTGGAGCCATGGCAGCCAGCCGCCGGTTCGTCGGGGCTGGACTGACCCAGGCACCACAAGTAGTCACCTCCTGCCCTGGGCACTCCACACTCGGCCCAGCGACCTCGGTACCGTCAAGGGGACAAGCCCTGATGGATGGAGCACGATGCCTCGCCGCCCTCTCGAACGCTGGCGCCTCACCCCCAGGGGGGCGCGCTGATGCTGGAAGAAGCCGAAGAGATCGGCCGTCGCGCACGTCGCGCACGGCTCCGCCTTGGCATGACGCAAGCCGACCTCGCTGCCGCCCTGGGCAAAACACAGGGTTGGGTGTCCAAGATGGAACGCGGCCACATCGAACTCGACCGCGTCGGCCTGCTCAACCTGCTCGCCTCGGAACTGCATGTACACCCGAACGACCTGATCGGGCGTCCGTACAACAACACCGCACCGGCCGAGAACCAGTGGCAGGTGTCTGCCGCCGCGATCATGCGCGAGCTGCGCCGCTACGACCTCGCTCCCGTCTTCGACGGAACGCCCCGTACAGCCGGTCAGCTGTGGCAGGAAACCACCCGCCTGCATCGCCTCCGCGACGCTGCCGCGAACGTGGCGATCGTGCAGGTGCTCCCCGACCTGTTCCGTGAGGCGCGCGCCCTGGCCGAAGTCGCCACGGGCCATGAGCAGGAAGAGGCGTATGCCATCTACGCGGTGTGCTGCAAGTTCGCCCACACTGCCGCGCACGCGCTTGGACACCCGGAGCTGGTGGCCATGGCATGCGAACGAGCTGCTTGGTCTGCGCGGCTGTCGGGCGACCCGGTGATGCCTGCCGTCGCCGACTGGATGCGCGTGTGGGACATGTGGGCAACGGCAGACTGGGACGACTCTGTTGCCCTGTCCGACAAGGCGATTCGCAGCGTGCAGCGAGAGTACGACCGCGGTGACCCGCTGGCTGTTCGGGCCTGGGGGACATTGCAACTGCGCGCTGCTGTCTCTGCCGCGCGCGGTGGTCGCAAGGCTGAAGCGAAGGACCGGATCAAGCACGCGCGGAGTGCAGCCAAGCGGATGCAAGAAGCCGCCGGCCCTCCGGTGTACGACCGTCTCACTGGACTTGAAATCTTCCGTGCAGAGGCCCTGAAATCACACTGAGCTACTTGCCCCCTCGCCGTAGCTATACGAGAACAGGGCCGTCGTAGCGTCACAGTCGGCCCGTGGGGCGGCCGACGGCATCGCGTTCCACTTCGGGTGAGTGGTCCAGGATGTGGTGGACGAGAGCCAGCGCAGGGGAGTTGAGAATCCACAGGGCCCCGCTGCGGTGCTGGACACGCACGGCCGGTCGGGCACCCATGCGTCGAGCACCCTGCCGGTCGAGGTGGCCCGCTGTGCGCTCGTGGTAGCCGACGGCGCGCACCCAGGTGCCGGGGGCCGAGCGCAGCGCGGCGGCCAGCCCGTCAGGGTCGCCCGCGTGGACACCGCAGTCGACGGAGGACGCGGCGGCCGCCATCGCGAGGAGATGCAGATGGTGGTCGTGCAGCCCGGGCAGCAGAGCGTCGCCATGACCCTCGACCACCTCTGCCCCTGCGACGGGGGTGATATAACCGACCGCCACGACGGTCGCACCGCGTACGTGGACGTCAACCCTTCGGCCGTCGACCTCGACGTCGCGGAAGACCGTGTCGGCACGGGAGTTCCTCCATGCTCCGCCGGTGCGGATCCCCTCTCTCGGCACGTGCGTCCCCCAGTCCCCAGTCCAGCGCCGGCGTCGCATCGATGGCGTGCCCGGTCAACGCGAGATACGCCGTCCGCCACCGCCCGATCCTGCGTGTGACGCCAACCGTGCCCCCGGCTCCCGGGATCAGGCCCATCTCCAGCTCGGGCAACCGAAAGTACGCGTCGTCTGCCGCCGTCACGCGGGGTGCGAAGGACGGTACTTCGACGCCCGCGCCGACGCGGGCACCGTGCACCTCGAAGCGGATTCGGTCGCCGAGAGCGGCGACATGACGCGCGGCGGAGCGGTGCAGCCTGAGGAGGTGAGCGGTCGCCATGTCCGGCGCCGTGCCGAATTCGTCCAGGTCGCCACCGCTGCAGAACGACGGGCCTGCGCCACTCACCACAACGTGTTCCACGCTTCGATCGAGGAGCGCTAACTCCAGCCCTTCGAGCAGCCCGTCGCGCACGGCGTGGCCGAACGCGTTATGCCGTTTGGGCTTGTTGAGAGTGATCCGTAGCGTGCCGTCGTCCCGGTCGAGGAGCACCGGATCCGCACAGGCCGCCGTGGGGCGCGGCTTGGAGCGCGATCGCCAAGCCGCGAACTCCCTGGCGCCGAGCAGTATCGAGTATGAGAGGGACTCGATGAGCAGTCCTTCGGCGACCGTCGCCTTGGGCGTCGCTCGGAGCGTTTCGTCCAGCGTCAGCGCAGCCTACGGAGCGCCGGCGACCGTGGCACGGACGGCGTCGACATCCGAAGCAGTCCCCGCGCAGTACGGGGCGAGTCCGCCGCCGAGGGTGACCGTGAGCTGCTCGACGACCGGCACCGCTTCGGGTGGGAGCGGCGCGGTGGCAACGCCCACGAGCAGCGGAGCAGGAGCTACGCGAGGCGGGAGCAAGGGGTCGTCCCAGTCCATGCCGTCGAGCGGAACGACATGAAGCGGCGTCACCGGGGCGCCCGCTGCGGTGAGTTCCAGGCGGCCGCTCATCAGGAATTTGCTTGTCATGAAGCCGTTAGTTCTCCCGCATCTGCGCTGTTGGCAGGTGTCCTGCGAACAGCGAAGCGGATATGTGTCCCACACAGTAAGACCTGTTCCCCTAAGGAGAAAGTGCTCCGCAACGTCCGGGTGCCGGTGGAGAACTGCATCGGTGGGGAGAACAACGGCTGGGCCATGATCACCGGTCAGCTCAACACCGAACGCGTCGCCGTGGTGGCCACGGCGCCCTTCGAGTAGATCCTCGCGAGTGTGCGGGCGTGGGCCGCCGAGACCAAGGCGCCTGATGGCTCGTATGTCCTGGACGACCCTTCGGTGCGCCAGGCGCTCGCCCGGCGCCACGCGCGTATCGTGCGACATCGCGCCGTCGACCCGCCAGGTGCGGCCGTCGAGACGGGCATGGAAGCCGGGCGACGTACTGGCGCACCGATCCAACCCTAGCCGACCGTGACGGCCGGCAGGCTGCGGACGAGGTGGAGGCCCGAATCGGCGCCTGGGTCGCGGAGCGTGAGGCCGATGAGTCGTCGGTCTGCTCCTCGCGGCCGGTGTCCCCGCCGCCGTGTCCATCGACAGTCGGTGGGTGCACGAGCACCCTCACCTCGCAGGACGAGGCGCGTACGAAACGGCCGAACTGCCTTATGCCGGCACGGTTCCGTTGCCGACTCTCCCGTTCCGCCACCGAGGCCGGCCCGCCTGGCTCACTCGGCGCCCGTCGACCCTGGGCGAACACAATCGCGAGGTGCTGATCGGTGAACTGGGGCTGACCGAGGAGGCGTACGCCGGCCTGGTGGAGCAGGGCGTCGTCGGCACCGCTCCCGAGGGGTTCTGATGGCGACCGGAAGCGGACCGCTGGCGGGCGTGCGCGTGGTGGAACTCGCCGCGCAGGGCCCGGCCCGATGCCGCGGCCGCCACGATCCTCGGCGAGCGTCGTCCGTACACGTGCGTGCCGTGGTTCTGGTCGGATCAGGGCAGCCTGCGCATCCGGATCGTCGGACTGCGTGCGAGCGACGACACTGCTGTCACACGCCAATTCGGCGATCGCGACAGATGCCTCGTCGGCTACTACCGGGACGGGCGACTGGCGGCTGTCGAGGCCGTCAACGCGACCGCCGACTTCATGGCCTTGAAGAAGGCGCTGGCCTCCGGAACGGAGATCGCGGCTTCCGATCTCATGGATCCGGACGTATCGCTGAAGACGCTCATCAAGGCGGTGACCGCGAATGCGGTCAGTTCCGGCTGAACAGATCTCCTCCGGACGGGCCGGTCGAGCCCCGAGCGTCGAGCAGCGTGGTGACATACGACTCGACCAAGGGCGTCCAGCGCTGTCGGTCCTCGGAGCTGAGGTCGTCGATCAGCTTCTGGAATACCGTCAGCTGGACTTCGAGCACGCGCGTGAGCAGCGCCGCCCCCTTGCGCGAGATGCGGACCAGTGTGCTGCGGCGGTCGAACCCGTCCACCGCGCGGTCCACCAGCCGCAGTTGGGTGAGCTGGCGCAGGCGCTTGCTCGCCTGCGAAGGGTCGATCGCGAGCCGGGCCGCGACCTCTGCGACGGGGAGAGGGCCGCTGCGTTGGATCACTTGGAGGGCGAACAGCCCGGTCTGCCGTACGGGCGCGTCGATGAGTTCCAGCAGATCGTTGAACCCGCTGGACTGGCCGACCCAGGTGACGATTCCGATGACTGGGCGGAAGAAGGCGCGGGTTCCGGCGTCGTAGTCGTCACCCGCAAGCTCCGTCCAGCGGTCAGCGGCCGCGGACCGGGGGCTGTCGGGCAGCGCCGTCACCAGCCGGTCATACACGAGCGTGAACCATTCGGCGAGCGCCGCGATGCCGTCAGCGGACCACCGGGGTTCCGCCACCAGGTAGTCGCGGCTCCATGCGAGCAGCCACCGGTCGAGCGTCGCCGCGGCCGGCTCCGACAGTTCCAACAGGGTCCGGCGGCGATCCGCAGGATCCGTGCTGCGTACGAGGTGTCCGGCAGCCTCGAGCTGGGCCGCCTGTCGGCTCGTCTGGCCGAGATCGATGCCGAGCTCGCGTGCCACCGTGCTGGTCGGCACCGCGCCACGGCTGCCGAGGAGCTCGATGAAGCGCAGGTCGGAGGGCGACAGTTCGGTTCCGGTCACCGCTCGCAACCCGCGGCTGTGCGCCCGCGTACCGGACATGAAGGCGACCGTGTTGATGAGTCTGAGCGTCGCCCTCTCCAGCGCGAGCTCCTCGGGCACCCGGTCCACGCGGACTCCCCTTCCCCCACCACTCCATGAACGGCAGCCCGTATGCCGAGATACGGGACATCTATCAAGCATTGCACATCCATGCGGGTGGCAGAGAGTCGGCAGCGGTGCCCAGCACTGACGGGACCATTTGGAACCACGAGGTCGACGTACTGATCGGCGGCAGCGGGGCCGGCGGAATGGTCGGGGCCATCACGGCCCAACACCTTCGGGCTCACGTCGCTCGTGGTCGAGAAGGCGGCCGGGATCGGCGGCTCGACCGCGATGTCCGGCGGAGGGATCTGGATCCCCAACAATCCCACCCCGCGCAAGGAGGGGCAGACGGACGATGTCGAGGACGTGCGGCACTATCTGCGGGCTGTCGTCGGCGACCGCGTCGCGGCCGATCGGATCGACGCCTACGTCGACTGCGGGCTCGAGGTGCTCGAGATGCTGCATCGCGTCAGTCGGCACATGGAGTTCTCCTGGTGTCCCGGTTACTCCGACTATCACCCTGAGCTGCCCGGCGGCAGGGCGGCGGGCAGGACCATCCAGCCGCGTCCGATCGACGTCCGCAAACTGGGGGACGAGGAGCGGAAGTTGCTAGCGCTGGACGTCCCCATGCCGCTCGGTCTGTGGTTCACGGGCTACGAAGCGCGTAACCTCATGATGATCCGGCGCGAGTGGAAGGCCCGGCGGATGCTGGGCGTGGCGGCCTGGCGGGTCGTCTCGCGCGCGGCCGCCGCGCCGTGGCTGCTCGTTCTACGCAGCGGCCTGGTGGCGAATGCGGACACGCTGCGCGAACTCGCCGAGAAGATCGCGGTCCCGCCGGACGCCCTGGAGGCCACGGTCGCTCGCTTCAACGGCTTCGCGGCCAAGGGCAGGGACGAGGACTGCGGGCGCGGCGACAGTCCGTACGACAACTATTACGGCGACCACTCACTGCCGAACCCCAATCTCGACACGATTGACGGCGGACCCTTCTACGCGATCCGGATCGGAGGCGGGGGATCTGGGCACCAAGGGCGGCGTACTGACGGACGCTCAGGGCCGCGTGCTGCGGCCGGACGGCAGCGTGATCCCTGGTCTGTACGCCACGGGCAACGCATCGGCCGCGGTGATGGGCAACGAGTACGCCGGGGCAGGAGCCACGATTGGTCCCGCCATGGTGTTCAGCTACCTGGCGATGGAGCACGCGGCGAAGAGCGCCGCGGGCTGAGTGCCCTGCCAAGGTACTCCCCGAGGGGCGCACACCTTACTTGGCTGCATACAGTCATCTGTCCGAGCTGTCCTTCAAGTTGGGGCCATTTCGCCCGATTCCTCCATTCTGTAGCGGAGGAAAGCGGGCTCAAAATTACTTGATAAAAGGCATGCACATCTCTTGGCAGTAACCGTGGCGTCACTAGAATTGAAATCAATTCCAGTGGCCGAAGGGTGCTGACAATGACGCTGGCGCTGTCGTCACGACCGGAGGTCGCGGTGCGACCGCCCTCGATGGTCGAGCGAATGACGTTGATCATGGACTGCTTCGAGGGACCGAAGACCCGGCTGCTGTTGGAGGAGGTCTCCCGCCGCACCGGACTTCCGAGGTCGACCGCGCACCGCATCCTCGACCAGCTCGTGCGGCTGCAGTGGGTCGAGCACACCCGCTCTGGCTACCACCTCGGGCGGCGAGTGCGGACCTGGGGGGCGCGGGAGAGCGGGCACTCGGATCTGCGCGCGGCCGCCGCGCCGTGGCTGCACGAGCTCGCCGTCATGACTGACCTCGTCGTACATCTGGGCACCCTCGACGAGACGTATGTCGAGTACCTGGACAAGGTCGGCGGCCGCCGGGCTGCCGCTGTCGCCTCCCGTGTCGGAGGCCGGGCACCCGCGCACTGCACGGCGCTCGGCAAGGCGATGCTCGCCTGGCTGCCGCCGGAAGAGATCGACGAGTTGTACGCCGACGGGGTGCCGGCCGCGACGGGCGCGAGCGTCGACGGCCTTCCCGCACTTCACCGTGAACTCGGCCGTATCCGGCGTGACCGAGGGCTCGCCGTCGAACGGGGGGAGTGCGTCGAGGGGATCGCGTGCGTCGGCGTGGCGATCCGGGGACCTGAGGGTCCGGTCGGCGCTATTTCCCTGGTCGCCGGGCACGCGTCGCCACTGGAGCGCATCGCGCCGCTGGTGTACGACATGGCGCAGCGGATCACTCTGGACCTGTTCGGCGAAAGCGCACTGCGCACGGCACGCGTAGGCACGGCCTGAGCGGCGCCTCTGCGCGTAGATTCCTGGTCCCTGTACAGACCCCGGTCGCCGGTCCCCCTGCCGGCGACCGGGGAGTTCAGCTTGATCTAGCGCGGAACCCCGGGCGTTCACGCCCGGGAGGAAGCGCTTCTCTGGATCGCTCTGACCCGCTCCTGCTGCACGGGTCGGGGCCCGGTTGTCACCGGCTGGCGCAACTTCCGGCACAACCTGCCGACGCTTGCGCGGCAATTCCGCTGTCTCGTCCTGGAGTTCCCTGGCTTCGGTATCAGCGATCCGACCGACAGGCACCCCATGCTGGCCGCGCCGCGGGCCGTGCGAGCGCTGCTCGACGGGCTCGGACTGCAGCAGGCCGACGTTGTCGGCAACTCTATGGGCGGAGTCGTCGCACTTCAGCTTGCGATCGGCAAACCGGAGCTCTTCCGGCGAGCACGCCGTGCTGCGGCGCCGGCTGGAGTTCCTGGAGACTTCCGCGAGCTTCTTCTACGAGGGTGATCGTCCGCTGTCCGCGGAGGAGACCGCCGATCCCTACCGCCGCGGCATGCTGCTCATGGTCCGCAGCATCAGCCAGGCCGAACGCGCCTGGTTGCACCAGGTGCTCGACGGCGGCGAGGGTGATTGAACGCCCCGCCGGATGGCGCAACTTTGCTGACGGCGGGACTGCTGCCTCTTCTTGAGGGTTGAGGGACCACGTGAGGCGCTCCCGGTCACCGGGATCGACCGACACCGAACGGCCCAGGCGATGAAAGGGTGCCCGGCACACCAACTCCCGACTGCCGGGGATCACTTCATCTGGAGCCGCTGTGTCCCGTTTCTCCCGCAGACAGTTCTGTGCGACCGCGGCCGCGGTGACGCTGGCACCCACGGGGACCTTGTGGGCCGGGGCCAAGAGCGCTGCCGCCTCTTCGTCGACCGGGCTGGACAGCGCCTTCGTCCGGCGGTTCGCTCACCCGCCTGCGAATGCCCGGCCGAAGATCCGCTACTGGTGGCCGTGCGGAGAGATCGCGGCGGAAACCATCGACGCGGAGATCGAGGCGATCGCAGGCCGAGGTTTCGGCGCAGTCGAGATCCAGTGCATCGTCACCGCCGACGCTCAGCAGTACGGCTGGGGCAGCGCTGTGCTCACCGAGCGCCTGGAGCAGGCGGTCGCCGCCGGTCACAGGCACGGGGTGCGCATCGATCTCACCGTGGGCCCGGCCTGGCCGCTGGTGGCCCCCGGGCTGTCGCCGGACAGCCCGGAAGCAGCCCAGGAGATCGCCTACGGGCGTGCGGTCCTTGCGGGCGGCGAAGCATACGACGGGCCCGTGCCGGCGGCCCCGCAGCCGCACGCGGGCGTCACCGAGCAAACCCTGATAGCGGTCCAGGCGTTTCGCTGCGCGGGCCCAACCGACGCGAAGCCCGTACTGCTCGAGCGGGCTTCCCGGATCGACCTCACAGGACGGGTGAGCGACGGCACCCTCGCCTGGACCGCCCCAGCGGATGGGCAGTGGCTGCTGTTCGCGTTCTGGCAGCGCGGCACCGGCCAGGCCGCCGTCGTCGGCCAGGCCGCCACGACAGAGGCGGCGTATGTCGTCGACCACTTCAGTGCCGCCGGTACCCGGGCAGTAACCAGCTACTGGGACGAGCGCGTCCTGACGCCCCGCCTGCGCAGTCTGCTGCAGGACAACGGAGGGGATCTCTTCGAAGATTCCCTGGAGTTGGACTCCGCCCAGCACTGGTCCCGGGAACTTCCGGCGCGCTTCAAGAAGCTGCGCGGCTACTCCTTGATCGACAACCTGCCGGTGCTGTTCATCGACCGGATCCACCGGCAGTACACGAGCGTGACACCCGACGACACCCCGGACTTCGCGTTCACCGACGACAGTGGCGCCCGCGTCCGCGACGACTACTATCACACGCTCACGGACCTGTACATCAGTGAGCACGTCGAGCCACTGAAGTCCTGGGCGCACGCCATGGGCCTGAGACTGCGGGCCCAGCCCTACGGCACCACCACCGACGTTCCCACGATCGGCGCGGCCCTCGACATCAACGAGACCGAGTCGCTCGGCGCGGCGCCCGACTACACCGACGAGCCATACCGATGGCTCTCGTCCGGTGCGGTGCACCTGTCCGGGCAGCGCGTCTTCTCGCTCGAAGGCTGCGCGATCTACGGCGAGGCGTACGCGCAGACCTGGCCGCAGATGCTCAAGCACTTCAACGCCGCCTTCGCCCACGGTGTCAACCAGGTCGTCTATCACGGCTTCGCCACCGAGGCGGGCCTGGGAACCACCTGGCCCGGCTTCTCACCGTTCACCCTCCAGGGCGGCAACGGTTTCTCCGAGGCATGGGGGCCGCGCCAGCCCACGTGGAACGACACCGGCAAGATCGTCGACTGGACTGCGCGCACGCAGTTCGCCCTGCGCCAGGGCAGGCCTTCGGTGGACTTGGTCGTCTACCGCCACGCCTACGGGACCGGCATGCGCATCCCGGCCGGGCTGGACGGCTTCACTTACGACTTCGCCGGCCCGGCACAACTCGACGGAACCCGCGTACGTGACCGGCGCCTTGCCCCGGAAGGACCCGCCTATCGTGCGCTGATCCTCGACCGCCAGCCCACGTTGCCCATAGCCACCGCCCGACTGCTGCTGTCGCACGCCCGCAGCGGCCTGCCCGTAGTGATCGTCGGTGCGCCGCCGACCCGCACGCCTGGCGCCCACCGGGCGGCACAGCAGGATGCGGCACTGGCCGAGTTGATGGACCTGTTGCTCAAGCAGGCCTCGGTACGCCACGTCGCCGAACCGAGCGGGTTGCCCGCCGTCTTCGAGGTGCTCGGCATCCGTCCCGCAGCGGACACGCGCGTCGCTCCCGCCGTGCTCGCCCTGCGTCGCACACTGTCGCGAGGCGCGCTGTATCACCTGCACAACTCCTCGGAAAGAGCCGTGTCCGAGGAGGTCGCCCTGGAGGGCCGAGGCACCCCCTACGAACTGGATGCCTGGACGGGCACGGTCACCTCAGTCGCCCAGTACCGAACAGAACGCGGGCGGATCACAGTCCCGGTGCGGCTCGCACCCGGCGAATCCACCATCATCGTTCTCGTACCGGGCAGTGCCCGTCATGTGGTCGCCACCACGGGCGGAGAGGTCGTGACGGCGCCCGGTGGCGGTCTGCTCCTGCGGGGCTCAACGGCTGGTTCGTACACCGTGAAGCTTGACGACGGCTCCGAACGGAGGGTGACCGTTCCTCCCACCGGGGCAGCCCAGGAGCTGAACGTGTGGGAGCTCTCCGTCGAGGACTGGCACCGAGGCCCGGACGGCAAGCTCGAAGTCAGCGAGCACGAGCATCACCTGAACCGCCTTGCACCCTGGTCCGCCATCCCCGGCCTTGAGGACGTCTCCGGGGTCGGCACCTATCGCACCACGGTACGGCTCGTGCGGTTGGACGGGGCCTACCTCGACCTCGGACAGGTCACCGACACCTTCGAGGTGACGGTCAACGGCACGACGCTGCCACCGTCCGACCAGGTCGGCCGGCGGATCGATCTCAGTGGCTACGTGAAGCAAGGAGACAACAGCATCACGGTCCGGGTGGCGACACCGCTGCGCAATCGCCTTCGGGTCACGGAAGGCTTCCCGGGTCAGGCCGAGAAGCCCCGGCAGCAATACGGCCTCATGGGGCCGGTCCGTATCGCGCCGTACCGCCAGGTACCGATCCCGGAATGAGCGGGCGGCGATTCGCGGCCAGGGCAAGCGCACCGTCGAGACCTGGAGGAACCTCATGGAACGACTCAGCAGCAGACGCGTGTTCGTCACCGGAGCCGCTTCGGGCATCGGACGCTCGACGACGTTGAGGCTGCTCGAGGAAGGAGCGGCGGTCGTCGCGACGGACATCGAGGAAGAGGGGCTCAGCGGGACCGCCGGCCTGGCCGCGAAGGCCGGCACCGGCGAGCGGCTCGTCACCGCGGCGCTGGACGTGGCGGACGCGGACGCGGTCGTCGACGTCGTGGGTGAAACGATTGCCACCCTCGGCGGGCTCGACGCGCTCGTGAACATCGCCGGCATGCTGCGCGGAGCGCATACACACCAGTGCTCGCTCGAGCTGTGGAACCGCGTCCTTGCCGTGAACCTCACGGGCACGTTCCTGGTCACCCGGGCCGCGTTGCCCGCGCTGCTGGAGACGGGTAACGGCGTCGTGGTCAACTTCAGCTCCACGTCAGCCCAGTTCGCCCATCCGTTCCTGGCCGCGTACTCCGCCAGCAAGGGCGGGATCCTGTCCTTCACGCACAGCATCGCCCAGGAGTACGCCAAGCAGGGCTTGCGCGCGGTAAACATCTGCCCTGGCGGCATCGTCAGCGCCATGACCGAGAACTTCGCGTCACTGGTGCCGGAGGACACCGACTGGAGCCTCTTCGCGAAGCTCACTCCCGCAGTCCGGGAGCGCTACGGGTCGCCGGAGGTGGTGGCAGCAGTCGTGGCCACGCTCATCTCCGACGACGGCGCCTTCATCTCCGGCACGGAGATCCGTATTGACGGCGGCACCCATCAGTAGTCCGGGGCGGCGGTGCCCCTCGGCGCCCCGGGGAAGTACAGCGAGAACCTCACCACCCCTGACGGGATCCCGCTGGTCGCCATGAAACCGTGCATCGGGGCCGGGTGCTCCGCGATCCTGATGCCGGTGCCGGACAACGTCTCGTCACCATTGAGGCGCCTTCGCGGACGGAGCCGGCCCGTGCCTGCCACGAGTTCGTCCGCCTGCAAGATGGCCACCGGCCGGCCGTCCGGCGAGCGCGGGCAGACCGTGAAGTTGTCGCCGACGGCGATGAACACGTCGTCGTCGAACTGCAGCAGGAGCCCATAGCCGAACCGCTCGCCGTTGCCGTGTTCCGGATAGGCCCTGATCACGAACTCGTACTTGCCGAGGGCGAACGTCTCCTCCTTGGAGGCCGGGACCCGGAAGCCGCGCACGCGCCCTCGCGGCTGTGCGGCAAGGATGTCGTTCTCCAGCGCCGCGAGCTGCGCATAGATACGGCGCAGCTCCACCGTGCGGTCATCGTCGAGGGAGTCGAAGCCGAACGGCGAGACCCCGATGGCACCGTACTGTCCGATGGCGAGGAAGCTGTGCGAGACCCCGTGGCAGTCGGCGCGCATCTCGGGCACGAACAAGGTGGTGTTCGTGTCCGCGTAGCGCTTGAACGGGATGTCGAAGTCGCCGAAGTACACGTCTGGGGCGAGGAACGCGAGCGAGGGAGCGGCCAGCTTCCAGGCAGCGCTGACATGCGGTAGTGGCCCCCCACTGGGGAACACCCCCGGCGCGCTGCCGCCGGCGACGGCGATGTTCGCGGACTCCGATCCGTTCGGCACGCTCGAGTCCAGCCAGGCGTTGGCGAACAGCGGGATGTCGTAGCGGGCCAGGCCTGCGGCGGCGACGTGCTCGATGTAGCAGGCGTAGTGCCAGGCCATGAACAACTCGGCCTTCCGGTCGGAGTCGCCCGTCAGGAGGTCCCACGTCGGGGTGGACGGCTCGTCCGGGGCCTGGACGTACGGGGAGGCTCCGTTGCGCAGTGCTTCCGCAAGGGCTGCCGGAACGGGAGCCGCCCATGCGGCTGCCGCGTCCGCTCCGTAGGAGCGCGGTGCCCCGAGCAGCCCGACCTCGTTCTCGACCTGCACCATGATCACGGTCTTCTCGCGGCCGTCGACGCGTGCGAGGTGCTCCATGAAGGCCGCGAAAGCGGCCGCGTCGGCGTCGCGGTTGTTCGTGGAGAACGGGCTGAGGTTGTCCAGCGGATCGCCGGCCTCGTCGACCTGCAGCGGAAAACGGACCGGATCGAGCTTGACCCAGGCCGGCACGTAGCTCGACGAAGCGTTCTTCCAGCTGCCGAACCAGAGAAGCACCAGCTTGAGCTCGTGGTCGCGCGCACCGGAGAGCATGGCGTCGACCAAGTGAAAGTCGAACTCTCCCTCCGTCGGTTCCACAAGCTCCCAACTGACCGGTGCAAGAACGGTGTTGACCGCTGCGTCCGCACACCGCTTCCACACGGGTTCCAGGTAGTCGGCGTGGGACGAGGTGGAGTTGTGGACCTCGATGCCGCGGATCAGGTACGGCGTACCGCCGACGATCAGCTGGCCCGTGGCCTGGTCTATGCCGTGGTGTTGCAAGGGGCTCCCATCGATGTCTTCCGGTTGAGCGGTGTCTTCGGGCGAGGGCGGCGGACGGCGCCAGGTCGCTGCCGGCGCTCTCAGCCATCGCCGTCCCAGGGGTGCGGCGCGATGCCGGATAGTTGGCCAGGCGAAGGCCCGTGGGGAGCGGTGTCAGGTCCGCTCCCCACGGGCTGCTGGCGGGGCGGCGGTCTCGCGTGTCACGTTCCCGTCGTAGGAGCGGTCCGTGCAGAGTGGGTCAGGTACACCCTCCGTCGCGTGACGTCCACGGTGTCACCGACGACGTCCAGGCGACCGCGCAGGCGAAGGTCACTCGACGACGAGCCGACCGAGATCCACATCGGGCCCGGATCCACGACCCATCTGTCGTCCAGGGACAGGTAGGCCAGCAGCGGGAGTTCCAGAGCGAATCTCACCGTCGCCTGATCCCCTGGCTGCAGTTCGAGGCGATGGAACCCCGCGAGCTGGAGCGCCGGCCTCGACACGCCGGGCGCATCGTCCTCGACGTAGAGCTGCATGAGTTCTACGCCTGGGCGGTCGCCCGTGTTCGTGACGGTCGCGGTGACCTCGACGGTGCGGTCGGGTGCGATCGACGTGCTGCTCAGCTGGAGGTCGGAGTAGACGAATTCGGTATACGTCAGGCCGTGCCCGAACGGGTAGAGCGGTGCCGCGGACTCGTCCACGTATCCGCCGTGCGGATCGCCTTCCCGACGGCGGTATCCGCTGCCGAACCGCTGGCCCGCATGGAGGGGGACCTGACCGCTGGAGCGGGGGATCGTGTACGGCAGGCGGCCCTGCGGCTCGGCCGTGCCGCTGAGGATCTCCGCGACGGCAGGTGTGCCGAACTGCGAGCCGTAGTACCCGAGCAGGATGGCGTCGAGCTCGGGCTCGACGTCACCAAGGGCGAGAGGGCGGCCCGAGAAGATCACGCCGACGGTCGTCTTGCCGAGCGCGGCGATCTCGTGCACGAGCCGACGCTGTACATCCGGCAGCGTCACATCGGCGGTGTCCGCACCCTCACCCTCCGTCCGTTCACCGAAGAACCATCGCGCCACGCCGCCCAGTGCCAGGACCACGACATCCGCATCACGCGCGACGTCGACTGCCGCGCCGATCCCCTCGGCCCCGTCGGTGACTCCGCATCCAGTTGCGACGAGGATTTCGGAGTCGGGTAGCGCGGCTTGGAGGGCGTCCGCCAGGGAGACCGCTTCGTAGCGCGACCTCGCGAACTCGTCCTCGCTCATGGCGAGCAGGTCGCCGATCTCCTCGTGCACGTAGGCGTCGTCGGGGCCGAAGGAGTCGAGGTTTTCGACACCGACCATGGAACTCGTCTTGCCGTTCAGCAGTGCTCGGGTCAGCTCGATGAAGGAGGGGAAGGTGTACGGGGCGAAGGCCGTGCCCACAGCCTCGGCATGAGGTCCGACGACCGCGATGCGCGGGGCGCCGCTGAGTGGGAGCACCCCGTCGTCGTTCTTGAGGAGCGTGACGGACTCGCGCGCAAGACGCAGGGAGAGGTCGCGGCCCTCCTGCGCCACGGACATGATCTCCACCGGGTCGGTTTCCACGTAGGGGTTCTCGAACAGGCCCAGTTGGAACTTGTGCGTCAGTACGCGGAGGACCGACTCGTCGACGGTCGTTTCGGGAATCTCGCCGTCGCGGACGGCCTCGACGAGGTTGTCGCCGTAGCCGAACGGCTCGGGCATTTCCACGTCGATGCCGGCCCGCATGCCGAGCACGCCCGCTTCGCGTGCATCGCGCGCGGCGCGATGATGGGTCACGAGGTTCTCGATCGACAGCCAGTCCGACACGACGGTGCCGTTGAACCCGAGTTGGTCGCGCAACATCTTGCGGAACACCCGAGGGTCGGCGGCAGCGGGCACTCCGTCCCAGTCGGCGAGCGAGTTCATGATCGAGCCCAGTCCCGCGAGCTGGATGGCGGCGGCGAAGGGGCGCGCGTACACCTCCCGCAGCTCGCGCGCTCCCATCGGCACGGTCGCCATGTTGAGACCGGCCTCACTCATTGCGTAGCCGAGGAAGTGCTTGCCGGTGGCGATGACCCCGTCCAGCAGCGACTCGCCTTGAAGATTGCGTACGAAGGACACTCCCAGCGCGCTGACCAGGTATGGATCCTCGCCGTACGTCTCGTGAACTCGGCCCCATCGCGCGTCGCGGGCGATGTCGAGCAGCGGCGACAGGGCGTGGTGCAGGCCCACGGATCGCATCTGCCGACGGGTCAGTGCGGCCATCTCGCCCACCCCGGTGGTGTCCCAGGTGGCCGCGAGGGCGATCGCGGTGGGGAAGGATGTGAAGGTGGGGGCGTTCACACCGTTCAGCGCCTCGATGTGCATGATCGCGGGAATGCCCAGGCGGGTGTTCTCGACCAGGTGGCGCTGTACCGCGTTGTTGAGCCGGGCGAGTTCGGCCGCGTTCGCCGGAAAGCCCCCCATGTGCGGTTCGATGTAGCCGATGCCATTCGCCAGCTTGGCCGCGGCGACGTCCGGGCGGATGCCTTTGGCGTCGAAGAGCATTGTCGGGATCAGCGACGTCAGCTGCGCGACCTTTTCGTGCAGGGTCATGCGACCGAGCAACTCGATGGCGCGGGAACGTGCGTCGGTCATGACGTGATCCTTCTGTGCGAGTGCGGGTTCCACGAACGGGACATCAGATCTCCAGCCCCGATCCCAGGGGGAACAGCGGGTCGGCGGTGTCCGCCAGCGCGTCCGGCGCGGACTCTCGTACGGCCTGCATCGACCGCGGAAGCTCGACGGGAAGTTTGCCCTCCGGAGCGATGCGGCCGGTGAGGGCGGTGAGCAGAGCGTCATCCGAGACACCGAAGGTGACGGTCAGTCCGGCGAGCGCGTCGACGAGCGGCGTGAGGATGGCCGGGCGGTCCAAGGCGACATCCACGATCAGCGGGGCGTAGTGGGCGATCCTACGCAGTCGGTGTACGAGGCCGGGGGGCAGGTCAAGAGACCCCTGGTGGAAATACGACTCCAGGAACAGGTCGTCCCGCGGCTCGAACGGTGCGTCGATGCGCACGATGGCCAGTTCTGCCTCCTGCGGCGTCGTCACGGGGGTGAACTCCCGGCCGAGGACCTCCGGATCGATCCCCTCCGCGTACAAGCGCGCGCCCACGGCGAGCGGAAGCACTGGCCTTCCTTCGACCACGGAGTTCTTCAGGACGGTGACGGAACGGGACTGTGTCTCCAGGGCGACCCGCCGGGTCTCGGCGTTGCCCACAACGGCCACGGCGGCATCTTCGTCGATGAAAGGGTTGTCGAACAGACCGAGCCGGAACTTGATCAGCAGGACGCGGCGCGCCGACTCGTCGATCCTGCTCTCCGGGACGACGCCATCCCGTACGAGCTCAAGCAGGAGATCCGTGCACTGTTCACCGCCGAACTGGTCCGCGCCGGCATTGAGGATCTTGACCATGCGCTCGCGGGCGTCGAGCTCTTCAACCCCCCACGCGCGTGCGGGCAGGACCTGGTCCCCGACGTGGTTGTCGTTCACCAGCTCCCAGTCCGTGACGATCAGCCCGTCGAAGCCCAGCCGCTCGCGCAGCAGCCCGGTGAGGATCTGCTTGTTGTACCCGAACCCGACCTCCTCGATCGGTTCGCCGTCGATCTCAAGACCGACCGGCATGCCGTAGTAGGGCATGACCGCGGCGGTGCCGTGCTCGACGGCGGTGACGAACGGACGGAGGTGCTCCTCGAACGCACCACCTGGGTAGACCTGCTCGCGACCGTACGGGAAGTGCGCATCCTCGCCGTCCAGCTGCGCGCCGCCGCCGGGGAAGTGCTTGGTGACGCAGGCGATGCTCGTTGAGTCGAGCGCCGCGCCCTGGAAACCTTCGAGGTACGCGCGCGTGTAGGCGACCACGAGATCGGTGTCGGCGCCGAACGTCTGGAGTTGGCGTGCCCAGCGGGGTTCGCTGGCGAGGTCGACCTGAGGATGCAGTGCCATGCGGATGCCGACGGCGCGGTACTCCTCGCGCACCCGGCGCGCGAACTCGCGCACGGTGTCCGGGTCGCGCAGTGCCGCAAGGCCGAGGGCGTCGGGCCACTGCGAGAACGGACCTGCAGTGAAGGAAGCCCCGATGTTCTCCAGGAATCCGTGTCGAGGGTCGCTGGAAATCGTGACCGGGATGCCGTGCGGGGTCTTCTCTGCGAGCCGCTGGATCGCGTTGTGCCACCGTGCGGCTGCCCGAGGGTCTTCGATTCGGTGCGTGTTGAAGTGGCTGATCCCCCTGCCCAGGATCACCTCGCTGGTGGGTGACTTGCTGATCGCACCGGGCTCTTCGAGGACGGTGCCTCCCGGGCCCATCTCGATGACTGTGTGGAAGAGCAGACCGACTTTCTCTTCGAGCGAGAGCCGGGTCAACAGATCTTCCGTGCGTTCCTCGGCGCTGAGCCGCGGGTTCTCGTAGGGCTCCATGCGCCCGTTGCCGTTGAGATCGCGGAAGGTGGTACTGCCCGATGCAGTCGTCGCAGGCATGAGTGGTGGGAGTTCCTCTCGATTTCGTTCCCGGGGCCTGGGTGCAGGCCCCCTCGGGGCGGTCGGGGCCGTGCACCGTGTCAGTGCACCGGCACATGTCCCGGTCCGGCAGTGCGGTGCGGGCGGGTCACCCCTTGACGGCTCCCTGCATGACGCCTGCGACCAACTGCCTGCCGAGTACGGCGAACAGCACGAGAAGCGGCACCACGGACACGAGAACGCCGGTCATGATGAGGGGGATGTCCTTGAAGAACCCGGCCTGCAGCAGTTGCAGCGCGACGGGGAGTGTCGGATTGGTCGTGCCGAGCACGATCGACGGCCAGAAGTACTGGGTCCACGCCCCGATGAAGGTGAACAGGCCCAGCATGGCGGCCGCGGGCCTGGCGGCCGGCAGCACGATGGAGCGGAAGATCCGGAACGTTGATGCCCCGTCGATGCGGGCTGCCTCGATGAGCTCATAGGGCAGCGCCGACTGGAGGTACTGCGTCATCCAGAACACGCCGAAGGCGGAGGCGATACCGGGGATGATGACCGCCCAGAGGCTTCCCGTCAGGCCCATCTCGCGCATGACGATGAACAACGGCACGACCCCGAGCTGAGTGGGTACCGCCATGGTGCCCACCACGAATGTGAGGAGGCCGGCACGTCCCTTGAACCGGAGCTTCGAGAAGGCGAAGCCGGCCAACGTGGACACCAACACGACGGCGAGGGCCGTTGTCACCGAGACGAAGACCGAGTTCCAGACCGCGCGCGGCAGGTCGATGTCCGACTCGAAGACCCGCGTGAGATTGTCGGCCAGCTGCCCGCCCGGGATCGGCGAGGGGATCGGGTTCTGCGCGACCTCTGCCGACGTCGAGGACGCGAGCAGGAGCGCGTAGTAGAGCGGGAAGATCGAAATGAGCGCGACCAGAGTGAGGATGACGTAGGTCGTCTTTCCCGGTCGGCGCACAGCGCCGTCGTTCCGTCCACGCCGACGGCGCGCCGCACGGGCGGCTCCACGACCGGACGTCTGCTCGATGTACGGGATGGAAGGAGGGGTCACGTGCTGCTCCCGGGCGTGGCACCGGACGGTGCGGAGGAGTCGGGCGTACGAGCTGCTGCGCTCGGTGCGCTGCGTCGGGCGGCACGGCGCGTCTGCCGGGAGCCGGCCGTGGCGTCGTCTCCGGAAGCGATGCGGCGCGACAGCCAGTTGCTGACCAGAGCGAATGCGATGATCAGCAGGAAGAGCAGCCACGCGACGGCCGCTGCACGGCCCAGTCGCTGCTGGTTCCAGCCGAGTTCGTACAGGTACAGAGTGATCGTCTTCCACTGCCCTGAACTGCCGCCGAGCCCTTGCGTGTCGTACAGACGCGGCTCGTCAAAGATCTGCAGCCCGCCGATCGTGGACGTGATCACGACGAAGATGAGCGTCGGACGCACGGACGGCACCGTGACGGAGAAGAACTGTCGAATCCGCCCCGCGCCGTCGAGGATCGCCGCCTCGTACAGGTCACGGGAGATCGCCTGCATCGCCGCAAGCAGCACGAGGGTGTTGAAGCCGGTCCACCGGAAGTTGACCATGTTTGCGATGACGATGTGCGCCGGAAGGCTGTCCCGGTGCCATCCGATCGGATCCATGCCCAGCTGCTCGAGAAGCGCGTTCACCAGACCGGACTGGTCCGCGAACATGCGCGAGAAGATCAGCGTCACGGCGACCGGAGCGATCACGTACGGCAGCAGTACCCCCATCCGCCAGAAGGTGCGCGCACGAATGTTCGCGTGCAGGAGGCTGGCAAGTACGAGGGCGATCAGAATCTGGGGGACCGTCGAGAGCAGGAAGATGCTGACGGTGTTGCCCATCGCATCCCAGAAGACCGGCTGGTCGAGGATAAAGGTGAAGTTGTCGAGCCCGACGAATTCGCTCTGCCCACCGATGAGGTCCCAGTCGTGCAGCGAGACGTAGGCGGTGTACAGCAGCGGGAACAGGCCGACGATCCCGAACAGGATGAAGAACGGGGAGATATAGGCGTACGGCGACGCCTTCATGTCCCAGCGGCCCAGACGCTGATGCCAGGGCGAGGGCGTGTGTGGAGGTGAGGCATCACCACGGGGTGACGCGCTCCCTGCCGGACGGACCATGCGCTCTTCCTCCGATGGTGAATCGGGGGCGCCGTCCGCGGAGGGCGCCCCCGAGCGCGCGGACGAACCGATCACTTCAGCGAGTCCAGTCCCTCGACGAACATGTCCCATGACTCCTTGGCGGAGTGGGTCTTGTCGACCGAGACACGGTTGACCGCGTCGTTGAATGCCGCTGTGATCGCGAAGTAGTTGTCACCCTTGTACGGGACCACGCTGATGTTCGACGCGCGCTCGGCGAGGACCTTTCCTACGGGCGCATCGTTGAAGAAGGGTTCGGTCACCTTCTGCATCTCAGGGCTCTTCTGGGCCTCGACCTGGCTGGGGAAGTTGCCCGACGCCTTGAACGCCTTCATCTGCTGCTCCGGGGCGGTGAGCCACTCCGCCAGCGCCTGCGCCTCCTTGGGGTGCTTGGACTGCTTCGGCACGCTGAGGTACGAACCGCCGCTGTTGACACCGCCGTTGGGGAAGACGTCGGCGATATCCCAGCCCTTGACCCCGGCCGAATTGCCCTTGATGACGCCGAGCATCCACGAAGGCGCGAGCATCACCGCGAACTTGTCCTTCTGGAATGCGCTGACCCAGTCCTCACTGAACCGCGCGAGGTCTGCGGACAGGCCCTCATGCGACATCACGGTGTCGTAGATGTTCCGGAGGTCCTTGTTCTCGCCGGCGATGATCTCGCCGTTCTTGGGGTCCTCCCAGAGCACCTCGTACTGGTCGGTCCAGCCGGTCGCCACCGAGGCCGACGCATCGTAGAACGCCGGACCTGTCTTGGCGGCCTTGAACTTCTCGCCGACGGCGAAGAAGTCGTCCCATGTCGCGTTGTCGCCACCGAAGAGCTTGGCGACCTCCTCGCGGTCGTTCGGCAGACCGGCCTCCTTGAACAGGTCGGCGCGGTAGGCGATCGTCTGCGGTCCCAGGTCCGTCGCGTATCCGAGCAGCTTGCCGTCGTCCGTGGTGGCGATCTTCGTTGTCCAGTCCAGCCAGCGGCCCTCGACCTTCGGTGAGGAGAGATCCACGAAGTTGTCCGGGTACTTGAGGATCTGCGGCATCCAGCTGTTGTCGACACCGATGACATCGGCGAGACCCGAGCCCGCGCCGAGCGCGGTCTGGAACTGCTCCTTGGCCTCATCACTCGTGGCGAAGCGGTTGTGCTTGATCGTGATGTCGGGGTGGAGCTTCTGGTACTCCTTCAGCAGGCCGCTGTAACCCCACTCGCTGAACGTCGAGACGTTGAGGGTGATCTTGCCGCCGGCATCGCCCTCGTCGCTGGATCCGCACCCGGCGGTGACGGCGGTCAATGCGACCGCTGCAAGCACAGCGAGGGACCTTCGAATGGATCGCATCTGTACTCCTTATTTCCAGGCGGTGTGCCGCGATGTTGCGGCGGCAAGGAGCCGCCCCCCCCCGGCCGCACCACGCTCCTGAGACGTGCGCGAACCCCGTCACCCGAACGTCGTGTATGCCGCTGCGTCCCCGGCTGAGATGTCGTCTCGGAGTGGCGGTGGCCGTCAGTATCACGTAACACAGTTCACCTGACAAGTTTTCGTGGAGTTTTCATCGTCACGCCCACACCCAGGTCAAACGGGCCGCCGCGTCGCTGTATGTTGAAGGCATGGCGGAAAGCACCGGGCCTCGGGGGCCCTATCGCAAGGGGCTCCAGCGCCGCCGGGAGATCGTCGCCGCTGCAGCCGAGCTCTTTGCTGAATCCGGATACGCACACTCGTCGATGCGTGAGCTCGCCAGGCGGATGCGCCTGACACAGACAGGGCTTCTCCACCACTTCGCCGACAAGGAAGAACTCCTGGTCGAAGTGCTCAACTTGCGCGATTCGTCCGTTGCCGACTACCTGTCGGAGCAGCACGCCACCGATGTCGCTACGCGGTCCCGCGAGGTCGCGCGTCACTCCGCGGAGCACGAGGGACTGACGTCCCTGTACATCATCCTCTCGGCCGAGGCGATTGATCGCGATCATCCGGCGCACCCGTACTTCGTCGAGCACTACCAGGCAGCCCAGACACTCACGCTCGACCCCGGCCCTGAGGCGCCCGAAGGTGCCCCGATGGGGATCAGCCCGGAGATGATCGCCACGCTGGGGACCGCCCTGCAGGACGGGCTCCAGATCCAGCGGCGATACCGGGACGACCTGGATGTCGTCGAGGCCATCGACGCCTTCTGGCGGCTCGTGGCTGCTGCTCGGGCGCACTGGGTGCAGCAGGCGGCTTCGGACGACTCCAACCGCCGCGACGACGACTCCGACTGAGCGTCGTTCACGGTCCGCCGGGTTGATGAAGACCTCCGGCTCCGCTCGCGCGCGAAGCCGGAGGCGCAAGCGGCCGTCAGGCGGCGGTCTCAGCGGTGCTCATGACTCGCATCCGTTGTCGGACTGTGGATGTTGCGTCACATGCGTGCCGCAATGAACTCCGCGGCGGAGTCGTTGTGTTGCGGTTGGGAGTAGGCGCCGTGGGCGGCGGAGTCCGTCCCGCCGCCACAGATCGGGTCGCCGGTCGCGCAGTCGTCGAGCGTGCGTGCCTGGTAGGTGCCGGTCACCTGACGGTAGGTCGGGAACCCGCGGATGGGGTTGCCGAAGAGCACAACTGCCTTGACCTTCGGCTCTGTGGCGCCGGGTATGACGGCCACGGTGGCCGCACCCGTGAGGGCTCCTTGGCTGCAGACTCCGACATTGGAGAACCGGTCAGGCGGACGCTCGGGCCACGATGTCCGGTGTCCACACCGGAGGTTCGTCCGAGCTGGGGGGCGCGACTCCGCCGGCGTCGAGCCGCTGCAGAACCCACCCGGCCAGCATGGCCCCAAAGGGCTTGTTGGAGCCGCGGATCGTAGTCAGCGGTGGGCAGGCGTACCGGGCGGCCGCGATGTCGTCCGCGCCGATCACGGCCGGCTCGGAGGGAACTTCCACGCCCAGAACCCACGCGGCGTTCAAGATCGCCAGGGCGACGTCGTCGTTGAACGCGGCGATCGCGGTGACGGGCGCTTGTGCCGGCCAACTGCGCAGTATCGGCGTGAAGTCCCCGTCGTCGGGCATGCGACGCGAGGGCACCATAGGCAGGCCGAGCCGGCGCGCTGTTTCGTCGGCGCCCGCGTGGCGCCGGTCGGACATCGGTCCGAGCCGGGGATCGGCGGGGTGGACGTAGCCGATGCGGACGGTGCCGCGCCAGGCCAAGTGGGTCGCCTGGGCCGCGCCGACGACGCGGCCCGCGTCGTCACGGGGAGGCGGCGGGTCGTCGGGTCCTGGCAGTACCACCCGGGCGCCGCGTGCCTGAAATGCGACGACTTGCCTTGCGTCGAAGGGGGTCAGTCCCGGTACCGCGACCGGGGCGGCCAGCGATAGAGCCGGCTGGCGGCCCGGGCCGGCCGTATGGGTCACCAGCATCAATCCTTGCGAGGCCAATCCCCGATCGAGCTCGGCGACGATCGAGCTGGGCGGAAAGTCCGGCAGGCGCAGCAGCACAGTGCTGCCGCGTCCTCGCGACAGTGCCTGCGTGGGCCCGTTCGGGGTGTAACCCAACCGCTCGGCAGCCGCCAGAACCTTCTGTCGCGTCGCTTCCGGGATGGTCTGTTTCGGCACGTAGTTGAGTACGAAGCTCACCGTTGACCGCGACACGCCTGACTCCCGCGCGACATCCGCGCTCGTCACCCGCGACGCACCACCGAGACCCTCCAAGCGCCGGCTGCCGGAGCCGTCCAGCCGCAACCCGACGGCCACCTTACGCCCGACCTGGGGCGCTCTGCCTGACGGCACCAGCCCAGGGACCGCACCGACACCGGCCATGGTCGGTCAGGACCTGTGGCGTTCAGGCAGCCCTGCGCTGGTCAGCGTTGGCAAGCGCCTCGTCGGCTGCCGTCGTTGCCGTACGCACCCGCAACTGCCGTGACGGCGAAACGGCTTGGTCCGAAGTGCGCCGATTGGTCGATCCCTGCAGAAGCACGCCCATCGTGAGTCGATCGCCGTCTTCCCCTCAGGTCAACGTGGATGTTCGGCAGCGGAAGTCATCGCGAATGTGAAGTCGCAGTTCGCCTTGACGCAACCCTGTGCCGATAACAGTTCAGGTGATAGGTTTTGGCGCCACGTCACCAGAGAGGCTGATCCATGTATCGCGACTCCATCGACCGCGGGCACTTGGCGTTCCCGCCCGACTTCATCCTCGGCGCCGCGACCGCCGCGTACCAGATCGAGGGTGGCGCGAGGGAGGGCGGTCGAGGCTCGTCCATCTGGGACACGTTCAGCCACGCCCCGGGGAAGACTGCTGAGGGGGCGACCGGGGACGTCGCCGCGGACCACTATCACCGCGTCGAGGTCGATCTCGACCTGATGGCCTCGCTCCACCTCGACGCCTACCGGTTCTCCATCTCCTGGCCGCGCGTGATGCCCACGGGCGAGGGCGAAGCGAATCCGGAGGGTCTGGAGTTCTACTCGCGCCTCGTCGACGGACTGCTCGCACGCGGCATCAAGCCGATCGTGACGCTCAACCACTGGGACCTCCCGCAGGCATTGGAGGATCGCTACGGCGGCTGGCGAGGGCGGGAAACCGCATTCGCCTTCGAGAAGTACGCGGAGATCGTGGGGGCGGCCCTCGGGGACCGGGTCGCCGTCTGGTCAACCCACAACGAGCCGTGGAACAACTCCTTCGCCGGGTACGGCAATGGCGTGTTCGCGCCTGGCGGTAAGAGCCATGCAGATGCGCTCAAGGCTGCGCACCACCTCAACCTTTCCCACGGACTCGCGGTGGCAGCACTGCGGCGCACCGTGACCAATGCCGAAGCACAGATTTCCGTGGTGCTCAACATCTTCCGCATCGAAGCCGAGACCCCCGAGGACGCCGAAGCCGCGCGTCGGTTCGACGCTGTGGCCAACCGCGTGTTCACAGGGCCCATGCTCCGCGGGAACTATCCGGCCGATCTGCTGCAAGACACCCGGGCTTTCACCGACTGGAGCTTCGTTCTGCCGGGCGACTTGGAGATCTGCCACCAGCCCATCGACCTGCTCGGCGTCAACTACTACGAGGTCATGCACGTACGTCTGAATCAGGACTTCGACCCCAGCGCCGAAAGCTCCGGCGGCACGCCCTTCCCGGGCTCGGAGCGCATCGAGTTCGTCCGCCGCGACGAGCTGGCGCGAACGGTGATGGACTGGGGGATCGAACCACGAGGCCTCGAGGATCATCTGGTCGCCCTTTCCAAGGAGTTCCCCGAACTGCCGATCATGGTGATGGAGAACGGCGCGGCCTTCGAGGACGTGGTCGACGACTCGGGTGGCCGGCGCGTGGTCGTCGACCGCGACCGAACACAGTTCCTCATCGATCACGTCACGGCGGCTCATCGTGCTCGCGAGAGGGGCGCCCGCGTTGTCGGGTACCTCGTGTGGTCGCTGCTCGACAACTTCGAATGGGTCATGGGATACGGCCCGCGGTTCGGCATCATCCGGGTCGACTACGACACCCACGAGCGCATTCCGAAACTGAGCGCGCACTGGTTCGCGGAATTGTGTGCCACGAAGGTCGTCCCGGCCCTCGCCGGCCGCTGAGCGACCACCCTCAATTTCCGCATTCTGCACACCCGCAGAGGCGGTCTCGGGCCGAGCCGCGTTCGTGGGCCGCCGGGAGACAGCGTACGGTCCACGTCGTCCGGATACCGCAGCGTGCCCTCGGACCATCCTTCAACAGGAAAGCGAGACACCATTCAATGAGAATGCACCGCATCGGCGCGGCGCTCGCAACTGTCACCATAGGGCTCTTGACCGTGGCCCTCCCCACCACCGGCGCCTCAGCTGATTCAGACGCGACCCTCCGCGAACTGGCAGCGAAGGAGGGAATCCTCATCGGCTCGGGGGCGACCAACCCCACCTATCTCGACGAACCGAAGTTCGGCGAGGTGCTGGCGGAACAGTTCAACAGCTTGTCTCCCGAGAACGAGCTGAAGTGGAAATTCGTCCAGCCCACGGAGGGCGACTTCGAGTTCGGGGGCCTCGACCAGCTCGTCGACTTCGCTGAAGACAACGACATGGTAGTCAAGGCACACGGGCTCATCTCCCAGTGCTGCAACCCGGAATACGTGACCGACGTCACCGACCCGGACGAGCTGCGCGCGGTCATGAAGACTCACTTCAACACGATCATGGACCGCTACGCCGGAAAGATGGACCGGTGGGACGTCATGACCGAGCCGTTCTCCACCTTCGGCGGCACCGGCCTCGCGCCGAACCACTTCTACGAGGTGCTCGGCGAGGACTACATCGCGGAAGCGTTCCGGATCGCGCACGCCGCTGACCCCGAGGCGAAGCTGTTCATCAACGAGGCGTTGGTGGAGTTCTACCCGGCGAAGCGCCAAGAGCTCTACGACCTAGTGGCCGGCATGGTCGCCGACGGTGTGCCCATCGACGGGGTGGGCTTCGAGATGCACGAGACACAGGCGGGTCCCGAGCCCGGAGTCATCACAGAGATGACGAAGTCCTACCAGAAGCTCGGACTCGAAGTCGCGATCACCGAACTCGACGTGCACACCTACGACGTGGATCAGCAGACGCAGATCTACGGGGACGTCATGGCCGAGGCGCTGGCGGCCGGAATCCGGGACATCAGCTTCTGGGGCTTCACCGACAAGCACGCCTACACGTGGCTGCCGGGCGCGAAGCCGCTCATGTTCGACGAGGAGTACAACCCCAAGCCCGCGTACTACGCCACGCGCGACGCTCTGCGGAACTTCGTCTCCGCTTCCTCGGCTGCTGGCGCCGGCACCCTGTCGAACACCAGCGGGTGGACCCACGGCCTCCATGACGGCAACTACAGCGTGAAGATGAACCTTTGGCACGGCACGCCAGGCAGCTTCTTCCGTCTTTACGAGAACGACAAGCTCGTCGCCGCGCGGGTGCCCACGACAGTCAGCGGCACCTCGCAGTCAGTCGTGACCGAATTCAAGGACAGGCCCAACGGCACCTACGCGTACCGGGCCGAACTGATCAACTCGAAGGGCACCACGTCCACGAACACCACGACTGTCACGGTCACGGATGCCGCCCCGGGCAAGCCCGTGGTCAGCCACGACAACTGGGACAAGGACGGCACCTTCACCGCCACCGCGAACCTGTGGTGGGGCACCAACGCCACCTCGTACACCTTCTACCTCGACGGGGCAGTCGTCGGTGAGGGCCAGCTGGCCGCCGATTCGCCGAACGCACAGTCGCCTCAGGTAGCTCTGTCCGGGGTTCCGAAGGGCAAGCACAGCCTGAAGGTCGTCCTTACCAACGCGAGGGGATCGACCGAATCGGATCCCGTGGACGTGACGGTCGCCTGACGTCAAGTAGTTTCTCGTCTACGGTCAAACGGGGGATAGACGCCCGGCGCGCTCACGACAGGGTGCGCCGGGCGTCTGCGTCGCGTGCTGTCCAACTCCTCCGCCGGGTGAGAGGACGAAGGGCCACCGGCAGGCTGGAGACACGGGCACCCAATGCGTTGACGGAGGGTTTGCACTCGCCCCGGCTGCGACTTGCGCACGAAGTGCTGCGTTGGTCGTTGCCCTCGCTATTGTGGATGGGTGGTGGTCCGGGCTGCGGGAGTACACCGCTGCGGGCCTCTTTCTGGAGTGGAAGTCGGTATGAACGAAGTGGGAGGTTGCCAAGAGGACTGCGGGACTGGGTGATATTGCCCTGGCGGGGGCGGAGTGACCCAGGGCGGGATCTGCGGAGTTGTTCCCGCCGTCCAGGGTTCCCGACCGAACGGACGAGGAGTCTCAACGGCCTTACGGACGGGGGCGGCGTACGGACTGACGGATCACCAGTTGCGTACTGAGGACGACATGGTCGTCGCCGCTGATGCGTTCGCTGTGCTCCAGGGCGAGCCGGACCGCTGTTCTGCCGAGATCCTCGTACGGCACCCGGACCGACGTGAGCGACGGGGTCAGGTCCGAGGCGAAGGGGACGTCGTCGAAGCCCACCAGGGAGATGTCCCGGGGGACGTTCAGGCCGGCGTCGCGGAGCGCGGCCAACGCACCGAGGGCCACCATGTCCGTCCCCGCGAGGACGCCCGTGAAATCGACCCCCGCCTTCAGCGCGTCCCTCGTGCGCTGGTAGCCGGAGACGCGGGTGTACGGACCGGGGACGTCCAGTTCTTCCGCGTACTCCACGCCGTGCGCGCGCAGGGCGTGGAGGTAGCCCTCCCTCCGTTGCGCCCCCGTACTGAGTTGTGGGTCGCCGCCCAGGAAGAGGACGCGCCGGTGGCCTTGGACGAACAGATGGTCTGCGGCCTGGAAGGCGCCTCCGCGGTTGTCGTAGTCCACGACGGTGACTGGGTGATGCCCGGGCAGGGGCGGGCGGCCGACCAGGACCAGACGTGACCCGGCGGCGTCCAGGGCGCGCGCGTACTCGGTCATGCGCTGGAAGTAGACCTCGTCCTGCACTGCCCCGCCGACGAGGACCACCGCGGCCGCGTGCTGCTCGCGCATCAACTGCACCAGGTCGTCCTCGCGGGCAGTGTCTCCGTGAGTGGCGCAGACCAGGCTCAGCCGGCCCCGCAGGGCCGCCTCCTGCTCGACCCCGGCGGCGACATGGGCCAGCGACGGCCCGGTGATGTCCCGCAGGACCAGTGCGACGGGACCGGCCACCCGACCGGAGAGGGCTTTGGCGTGGACGTTCACCACGTAGTGCAGCGACTCCACGGCAGCCATGATGCGCTCCCGGGTGGCGGCCGACACGGGATAGTTGCCGGCCAGGGCCCTGGAAACGGTTGCTACCGACACCCCCGCCCGTTCGGCGACATCGCGAATCGTGCTGGGGCGCTCTTCACCTGCCTGGTTCTTGCGCCGACGCCTAGAAGCCTGGGAGGCGGGCGTTGGGGGAGAACCGTTTCCGTTCGCTGTCACACCTTGACGTTACTGCACTGAGCATCCTCGCGGACACAGAAGGGTGCGACCGGTTCCCGAATCTTGGTAAACGATTACTGCGGGCATGTTGACCGCGCCGACGTCTACCCGCGGGCGGCCAGCGGCAGCCAGACCCGCATGGCGCCCGGCTCGCGGTTGGCCCAGGCGTAGTACGGCACCGCCGTCAGCTCGACGCTCTCGTGGGGTTCGCCGGAAGTCGCCGACGTGTACGGCAGGTAGGGCCAGTCGCCGGACGTATCGTCGGCGCGGAGCCGGTTCCCCGCGACGCTCACCGTTCGCACCCCGCCGAGCAGTTCGGGGCGGCTGCGCACGGTCAGTGGCGTGTCCGGCGGCACAGCGATCGTGTCCGGGTCCAGGCGCCCCGGTTGGTCGGTCTGCTCCAGGCAGTAGACCAGCGGACCGCGTTCGACGGCGGCGCAGCCCCGGACGGCGTCGACGCGTGAGGAAGGGACGGTGAGCCGGGCCGGCATCGCGAGGTCGAGGCGGACGGTGTCGCCGGGGGTGAACGCGCGGGTGATGCGCAGCCAGCCGGAGTCGGCCCCGTCTTCGACGGTGGTGCCGTTCACGGTCAGGGTGTGGTCGGCGCACCACGCCGGCAGGCGTAGGGAGAGCGTGCGCGGCAGGGCGGTGGGAGCCTCGTCCACGGTGACGGTCACCGTGCCCTCCCACGGATACTCCGTCGTCACCCGTACGGTGAGGCCGTCGCCGCCGTAGACGCCCGTGGCGTACTGGTGCAGTTGCAGACCGCTGTCGTCGGCTGTGGCCAGGTAGTGCGGGAGCCCGGCGAGCAGGCGCATGACGTTGGGCGGGCAGCACGCGCAGCGGAACCAGGGGGTGCGGTGGGCGGTCTGGTCGCCGGGGCGTTCGTGTGAACGGGCCCGCCGATGAAGCGGGTTGACGTACAGCCAGGTGCGGCCGTCGAGACCGGCGCCGGCCAGGAAGCCGTTGAACAGGGTGCGCTCGACGAGGTCGGAGTAGCGGGCCTCGCCGGTGAGCAGGGCCATGCGCCAGGAGAAGTGGACGGAGGCGATGGCGGCGCAGGTCTCGGCGTAGGCGCGGTCGGCCGGCAGTTCGTGGGCGTCGCCGAAGGCCTCCCAGTCGTGCCGGGAGCCGACGGCGCCGGTGAGGTAGGTCTTGGTCGTGACCATGTCCCGCCACAGCCGCTCCAGCGCCGTGCGGAGTTCCGTGTCGCCGGTCTCCGCGGCCAGGTCGGCGGCTCCGGCGAGGAGGTAGAGCTGGCGTACGGCGTGGCCGGTGACCTCGTCCGCCGCGCGGACCGGCGTGTGGTCCTGCCAGTACTCGGGCCCCGGGTCGCGGTCGTGGCCACGGTCGGCGCCGGACGAGAGAGAGCCGTGGCCGCGGCGTTCCAGGAAGTAGCGGGCGAGGTTCAGGTACCGCTTCTCTTCGGTCGTCCGGTGGAGTTCGACGAGGGCGGTCTCCACTCCGGGATGGCCGCAGACGGTGTCCACCTGCTTGCCGGGACCGAAGACGGACGCGATGTGGTCGGCGAGCCGGCGGGCCACGTCGAGCAGCCGGTCGGACCCGGTGGCCCGGTGGTGCGCCACGGCGGCCTGGATCAGATGCCCTGCGCAGTACAGTTCGTGTCCCCAGCCCAGCTCGGTCCAGGGGATGCCACCGCCGAGCTGGTAGTACGTCTGGAGGTAGCCGTCCTCGCGCTGGGCGGCGGCGATCAGTTCGACGAGGGCTTCGACCTCGGCGGCGAGGCGCTCGTCGTGGGTGTCCGCGAGCTGCCAGCACGCGGCCTCCAGCCACTTGTAGACGTCGGAGTCCTGGAACTGGAAGTCGCCGGAGAAGCCCTTGCTCGGCGGGGTGTCCACGTCGTCGGCGCGCAGGGCCGCAGCGGCGCGGAAGTTGGCGAGGTTACCGGCCTGCTCCAGCCGCGTCGGCCCCTCGGCGAGGGAGATCCGAGCGTTGACCTGGCGGCGTTCGGCCCAGAAGCCGCCCTCGATGCGGGCCACGAAGGCGGGGCGCAAGGGGGAGAGGGCACGCACGGAGGGGCGGACCGGTCCGGAATGTGCGGTGTTCAGGGTGTGCCTCCGAAGGTAGAGGAGCGGGCGGTGGTGGGATGACGGGAGCCGCGCACGCGGGTCCCGGCCGGCGAATCGCCCCCGGCCGCGGCGTCGAAGCCCTTGGCGGGCTTCGCACTAGGAGCGTCCGACGGGGTCGCACGGTCTGGTGCCGCGCATGGCAAGGCGCCGGAGAGGCCTTGTGGCTGAGCGAGCAGGGCTTTTCGGCAACGGGGCGAGGTGCGGTGCCGGGCCGCGCGACCCGGGCGGGCCGTGCGCGAGGCCCCTTCAGGCGCTGATGGCCAGTTCGGACCGGTGGACCGGGTGGGCTGGGGGTAGTCCCGTCGTCATGCGTTCCAGTTCCGTCACGACCGTGCCGCCGAGGCGAGCCAGTTCGTTGCCGAGGGAGCCGGCGATGTGCGGGGTGAGGAAAACGTTCGGAAGGTGGTAGAGGGGGGATTCCGCGGGCAGCGGCTCGGGGTCGGTGACGTCAAGGATCGCGCCGAGCCGGCCGTTCACCAGGTGCTCGGTGAGCGCGGTGTGGTCGATGAGAGCCCCCCGTGAGGTGTTGATCAGGACGCCGCCGTCGGGGATGAGCGCCAGCCGTTCGCGGTTGAGCATGCGGCGGGTCTGCGGGATGTCGGGGGCGTGCACGCTGACGATGCCGCTGGTGCGCAGCAGCTCATCGAGGTTCAGCGGGGTCGCGCCCAGCTTCGCGGCCTCGGCGGCGTCGACGTAGGGGTCGTAGAGGCTCACCGACAGATCGAGGGGCCGGAGCAGTTCCAGGACCCGGCGGCCCACCCGGGACGCGCCGATCAGGCCGACCCGGCGGCCGAAATTGCCGACCCCCGCGTACTCCGTCGGAGCGGGATAGACGTGCTCGGCACGGAAGCGTTCGCGTAGTCCGAAGGCGTCCTTGCCGGCCAGCAAAATCATGGCGAGCGTGTACTCGGCCACGGGCAGGGCATTGGCCCGCACCGCGCTGGAGAGAGTGAGACCGCGCTCCCAGAACGGCTCGCCCACGAGGTGGCGGACGCTGCCGCCGGCGTGCAGGACGGCGCGCAGCCGCGGCGCGGCTGCGAGTGTCCGGGCGTCGAGGGGAGGGCAGCCCCAGCCGGTGATGAGCACGTCGGCCCGGCCCAGGGCCTCGACCGCGGTGGGGTCCGAGAAGTCCTGGACCACGAGCGCGGGATCTATCTGCGCGAGCTGCTGCAGATGTCTCATCAGGCCGGGCGGAAAGAGTTCGGGTATATGCGAAGGGTTCATTGCAAAAAGGGCAAAAGGTGGCGGTGATGGCGTGCGCATGGTGCTCCTGTGAGCGTGAGGGGCGAGGGTGAGGGGTCGAGAGAGTGCAGTAAACGTATTCCACGCTAGAAGGCCAGTCGGGTCCCGGTCAATGGTCGTCTTCGTGGCAGATGGCCGTCACTCAGAGTTCCGGCCGCGGCGGATCGGGAAGGAGCGCGCCGGTCAGGGGTTTGTTCAGGTAGTGCTCTTGAAATTATGGCGAAACAATCCGGCCGGGCCTCTTGTGGATTCGACACCTCCGGTCGTACGGTCCCCACAGCAAACGATTACTGCGCCGCTGATGCGCAGTATCGGCTCCCCTTCCTTGCGTCGTCTCGACCGCGCCGTCTCTCCCCCACGTGCGAGCGCCGTCCCATTCCCTCTCGTGGAGGACCGATGTCCAAGCACCGCATCCGCCCCAGAGTTCTTGTCCCGGTGGCCGCCGCCGCGTCGCTGTCCCTGCTACTGAGTGCGTGTTCGGGCGCCTCCGGCACCGACGACGCCTCGTCGGCGACGGAGGGCAAGGTCACCCTGGAGTTCTGGAGCTGGACCGACGGCATCGAGGCCCAGACCGAGGTGTGGAACAAGGCGCACCCCGAGACCCAGGTCAAGTTCGTCAACCCCGCGGGTGAGACGGCGTACCAGAAGCTGCGCGCCGCGGTGAACGCCGGCACTGCTCCCTGTCTGTCGAAGATGGACGGGATGAACCTGGCGAGCTTCGCCGCCGACGGTCTGCTCACCGATGTCACCGAGGTCGCCGCGCCGTACAAGGACAAGTACACTGCCGCCGCGTGGAACGCGGTCAGCCCCGGCGGCACCACGTTCGGCATCCCCATGGGGTCCTCGCCGCTGTTCACCGCCTACCGCGCGGATCTGTTCGAGAAGTACGGCATCGAGGCGCCCAAGACCTGGGACGACCTGATCGCCGCCGGTGAGAAGGCCCAGAAGGAGAACAAGAAGGTCAAGATCTTCAACATGGCCGGTGAGGACCCGTCCACCCTGGTCGACCTGTCCTGGGAGGCGGGTGCCCAGTGGTACAAGGTGGAGGGCGACCACTGGGTCGTCGACTTCACCTCGCCCGAGGCGCTGAAGGCCGGCGGCATCGTGCAGCGGCTGGTCGACAACGACCTCGCCTCCAGCGCCTCCTACGCCGACCCGGGAGTCTTCAAGACCTGGGACCTCGGGACGACGATCGCGATGACGACGTCGACCTGGCAGCTGCCGATCTACGACACCAACTTCCCCAAGTCGAGGGGCAAGTGGCAGCTCGCGGACTCGCCGGTCTTCGACACCGCCAAGCCGCGGACCTCCTCCAACTTCGACGTCCTGGCCGTCCTCAAGGGCTGTAAGTATCCCGACCGCGCAGCCGAGTTCGCCGCATGGCTGTCCAGCAGCAAGGAGTCACTGACTGCGCTCACCGACCCCGCCTCCAAGTCCGGTCTCTTCCCGGCGGTCCCGGACGTCTCGCCGTACGTCGACAAGATCATCCCCACCGAGATGTTCAACGGGAAGTCGGACAGCGCGAAGGTGATCACCGACGCAGCCTCGCGGGTGGGTGAGCAGTGGCAGTACGGGCCGAACTACGCGGCCATGTACTCCGAGATGCAGAAGCAGTGGGGCAAGGTCATGAAGAAGGAGATCACGGTCGAGGAGATGCTCACCAGCATCGAGAAGTGGACCGTCGACGACCTCAACAACAAGGGCGTCAAGGCCGTCGCGGGCAGCTGACCCCTCCCGGCCAGGAGCGGCGCGGTCGTGCCCCGCTCCGCTCCCGCGGACAGTCGACCCCCTCTCACCCGGATCCATTGGAGACACCCGTGTCCACCCTGACGCGACCGGCGAAGGTCGCGACCGACTCCCCGGCCCGGCGGTCCTCCCCCCGCCGGGCCGGGAGACGGGGAGCCTACAAGGGGCTGCTGTTCATGCTCCCCTTCCTGCTCGGCTTCCTCGCCACCTACGTCGTGCCGATCGGCTACGCCTTCAGCCAGAGCCTGCACGAGAAGAAGAGCAGCGGCCTCGGCTTCGGGCCGACACGGGTCGTCTACACGGGCTTCGCCAACTTCGCCTCGGTCCTCGGCGACGGCGGGTTCTGGGCGAGCATGGGCCGCACGCTGCTGTTCGGCGCGGCGCAGATCACGGTGATGCTGGGCATCGCCCTGCTGCTGGCCCTCCTGCTCGACGGGGTGGCGGCCCGTGCGGTGCGCTTCTTCCGCGCGGCGCTGCTGATCCCGTACGTCATCCCGGCCGTGGTCTCCACCCTGATGTGGCTGTTCCTCTACAGCCCGACGGGCAGCCCGCTGCTGGACATCGCGGAGCGTGCCGGCACGGAGATCACGTTCTTCGGCGGCCTCAACACCTACCTCTCGCTGGGCAATCTGCTCACCTGGCAGGGGATCGGCTTCAACATGATCCTGATCTCCGCCTCGCTGCAGGCACTGCCCCGTGAGCTGTACGAGGCGGCCCGACTGGACGGCGCGCGGGAGTGGCGGATCGCCTGGTCGATCAAGGTGCCCAACATCACCGGGATCCTGGTGCTGACCGGCATGTTCTCGCTGATCAGCAGGCTCCAGCTGTTCGGTGAGCCGCTGATCATGCGGCAGATCGCACCGGAATCCATCAACACCGACTTCACACCGATGATGGAGATCTACGACAAGGCCTTCAAGGTCGGCGACTACCAGTACGCCGCCGCCGAGTCCCTGGTCCTGGCCGTCGTCACCGGCATCCTCGCCTTCGTCTTCTACCGCGCCACGAACAGGAAGATGTCATGAGCAGTGTTGCCTCCGGGGGCGGCGTGCGCCCCTCCCGCCGCGCGGTGGTGCTCACCACCGGTCTGCTGGTGGTCTTCCTGCTCTACTCGCTCGCCCCGACCTGGTTCCTGATAGTCTCCGCGACCAAGGACCAGACCGACCTCTACTCCACGTTCGGTCTGTGGTTCTCCACCAACCACCTCGGCGACAACCTCCAGGACATCTGGACCTACCACGACGGGGTGTTCGTCCGCTGGCTGGGCAACTCCGTCCTCTACTCCACCCTCGGCGCGGCGGGTTCCACCCTCATCTCACTCGCCGCCGGGTACGGACTGTCGAAGTTCGACTTCCGCGGCCGGGGCGCGCTCTTCGCCGTCATCGTCGGCGCCTCGCTGCTGCCCAGCACGCTGCTGGCGTTCCCGCTGTACCTGGTGTTCTCCGAGATCGGGCTCACCAACACCATCTGGTCGGTGCTCATCCCGTACTTCATCAACCCCTTCGGGGTCTACCTCGGCAAGGTGTACGCCGACACCTCGGTGCCCACCGAGCTGATGGAGGCGGCCCGCATCGACGGCGCCGGCGAGCTGCGGATCTTCTACGCGGTCGCGTTGCGGCTGATGAGCACCGGCGGCATCACCATCTTCATGCTCGAGTTCATCAACATCTGGAACAACTTCTTCCTCCCCTTGTTCATGCTCAACGGCGAGCGCACCTTCCCCGTGACTCTGGGCCTCTACTCATGGCTCCAGCAGGCGCAGACCGCACGCGACATGAACACCCTCGTCCTCACTGGGTCCCTGCTGTCGATCGTTCCGCTCGCGATCTTCATGTTCACGCTCCAGAAGTACTGGCGCAGCGGAATTCTCATGGGCAGCCTCAAGTAAGAAGGAACAGAGCCGTGTCCCACGCTCCCAGAAGACGTGAAGTGCTCAAGTACGCCGGGACGACCGGCGTCGCCGCCGGTCTCGGCCTGCTGACCTCCCAGCCCGCCGCCGCGGCGTCGCCGGCTGCGGACGTCGCTTTCAAGCCGGCCGTCTGCAAGCCCCTGGACACTCTTGTCTTCGGCGACAAGCGTTCCGAGTCGGCGCACGGTCTCACCGCCACGCTCTCCGACACCGTCACCGGCGGCCTCGGCCAGAGCGCCCGCGTCCTCAATCCCACCGAGCCCGCCACGTACTGGGGCGGCACGCTGAAATTCGACGTTTCCGTCAGCCCGACAGAGACCACCTACGTCACCGTGCGGCTCTGGGGCGACGACTACGACCCCACCTCCGAGCAGGCGGGCTCCGGCACCAACATGTGGCGGCTGCAGCTGTTCTGCGATGGCAAGCAGGTCGGCTACCAGGACGAGGGCGCCGTCGACAGCCTCGACATCCTCGACACCGCGCCCCGCACCCCCGGCCGGTTCTTCTTCCACACCCTGCCGCTGCCGGAGAGCATGACCTCCGGCAAGAAGGAGGTGACGCTGGAGATCCGCTCGATGGGCCGCATCTGGTCCTACGGCCAGAACGTCGACCAGCTGTACTACAAGATGACCACGCCGTCGCGGGGTATCTACCGCCTCTACACCCACATCGAGCCGTACTTCGTCCCGCCCAAGGGGGAGGCGCAGGGCCCCGCGCCGGTGCCGAAGGTCCGTACCGTCGAGGGCCGCGAAGTTCTGGAGGCGGTGCGTCAGCGCGTCGCCAAGGACCAGAGGTTCTACCTGACCGGCGCCAACCCCGCCGGCATGGACGCCTTCGCCTTCCAGTCCCTCGCCGAGGGCTACCTCTGGTCTGGCAGCCCCGCCTACCAGAACCCGACCGCCCTGGACCGCGTCCTGCGCGCGCTCGACGGCCGGTACATGGCGTGGAAGAACGACGCGACCGTGATGACGGGCTCCGACCAGCAGTGGCAGGGCTTCGGCCGCGTCGGGCTGACGCTGGCCTTGCTCTGGGACCACCTCGGCGACCGCCTGGACCAGAAGGTGACGGGTTCGCCGTACGAGATCGCCAACCCCGGTTTCGAGGAGGGCGGCGACACGCCCATGGGCTGGGAGGTGCCGGGCTGGGGGAAGACCGCCGACGCCGACTGGACGCGGGACACCAGCGTCTCCCGTTCGGGCTCTGCCTCGCTCAAGGTCTCGGCGAGCGCGGCGAACGGCTTCATCACCGTGTACAACGCGCCCAAGACCCGCGTGGGCAAAGGGAGGTACACCTACGGCGCCTGGATCAGGACCGACGGCGTCACCGGCGCAGGCGCGCACATCGACCCGCTGTTCTTCGACGCGAGCGGCAAGCTCGTCGGCAGCGACAACCGCAAGTACGCCACCACCGGCACCCACGACTGGGAGTACGTCTCGATAGACATGGACACCCCGGACGGCGCCACCCAGATAGAGATGCACCTGCGCCTGTCCGGACCCGGTACGGCCTGGTTCGACTCCGTCGACCTGGTCAAGCCCACCGAGCTACGCAACCCCGGCTTCGAACAGGG
Source organism: Streptomyces sp. ID05-39B (assembly GCF_033794725.1). NCBI lineage: Bacteria > Bacillati > Actinomycetota > Actinomycetes > Kitasatosporales > Streptomycetaceae > Streptomyces > Streptomyces sp. ID05-39B. Next base: position 59,900 of record NZ_JARGEF010000003.1, read on the forward strand.
CGCCGGCACTCCCTCCGGCTGGGAGGTGCCGGGCTGGGGCAGGACCGCCGACGCCTCCTGGACGCGGGACACCTCCCTCAACCGGTCCGGCTCCGTGTCGCTGAAACTGGCGGCCACCGCGGCGAACGGCTTCGTCACGGCGTACAACACGGCGAGGTTCCAGGTCGGCAAGGGCACGTACACCTACGGCGCCTGGATCCGGACGGACGGTGTCACCGGGACGGGCGCGCACATCGACCCGCTGTTCTTCGACGCGAGCGGCAAGCTCGTCGGCAGCGACAACCGCAAGTACGCCACCACCGGCACCCACGACTGGGAGCAGGTCTCCCTGGACCTGATGACGCCTGACGGCGCCACCCAGGTCGAGTTCCATCTCCGGCTGAGCGGCCCGGGCACGGCCTGGTTCGACGACCTGACCGTCACCCCGCCCGTGGACACGGGCACCCCCGAGCAGCCGGTGCGGCGCGCCGCGTACATCGACATGCTGATGTCGAGCCGGGACTACTGGAGACAACACTTCCCGCACTACACCAACCAGTCGCAGATCTGCGCCATCGGCATCTACCAGGCCAACCGAGGTCTCGGACTCCTCGACCCGGACCTCGCCCTGCCGGAGGAGAAGGCCCGCGACTACATGTACCAGTCCCTCGGCATGAAGCCCTACCTCGGCCGGGAGGACAAAGACGGCAACCCCACCAAGCCGCTCGGTGAGAGCTACCACCAGGTCAGCCGGGCCGGCCTGACCCGTGAACTGGGGTACGTGGGCAGCTACGGCGAGGTCCTCGACTGGCTGGTCATGATGTACGAGTCGGTCACGCGCGGGTACCGGGGCCAGGAGGCGCCGGAGCTGCGCGAGCAGATGGTGAAGATCATCAAGGCCCGGGGGCGGTTCCGGGTGGTCGACGTGGACGAGACGGGGGCCCGCGTCTCCCGCATAGAGACGGTCGTCGGCTGGCGCAACGAGGTCTATCCCGGTGAGGTCGCCTACGCGTCCCGTACGGCCTGGGACTCGCACCCGGTGATGTCGGCGGCGGTGTTCAAGGACCCGGACATCGTCGGCTGGACCCAGGAGATGATCGACGACGGGCAGTTCTACAGGCAGCTCGATCTGCTCGTCCACCACACCTGGACCCGCGTAGGCCTCGCCGCGCTGCGCCTGGTCTCCCGCGACTGGGATGCCTTCCAGGCCCTGCCGGCCCGCCCGGGGCGCATTCCCACCGCCTGGTCCCGCCCCGACTTCGTCTTCACCGACGAGGAGAACGGCGTCCTTGCCGTGAAGAACGGCGAGGAACTCCTCTTCGCCTCCCTGTACTGGCGTGCCCGCCAGGGTGTCAACGACTATGCCCGCATCCACCACCTCACCCCCGCCGACCAGCGCTCCGCCACGATCCGCCAGCACTCGGCAGGCACCACCGACGACACGTACACGGTCAACGACTGGATCCTGTGGGACTACGCGATCAACGACCCCGGGGCCGGGCACATCCCGCCCGGTGGCTTCCCGCCTCCCGGCGGCACCCTCCACCAGGCACTGAAGGGTGATGTGTATCCGCTCGCTCCGGTCCCGGCGGACGTCCCCGACCCCGCCATGGGCGTCCACTTCGAGGGCGTGGAGACCATGCTCGTCGGACGCGCGCCCTTCTATCTGTGCGAGTACGGCGACTATCTGATCGCCATGAACACCAGTACCGACCGGACGTACACCCTGCCCGCCCGCCAGGACTTCGGTCCCGCCCGCGACCTCGCCACGGGCAAGACCGTGGGTGCCGGCAAGCGTCCCAAGGTTGGCCCGCGCAGCACTCTCGTGCTGTACCGGGGCCGACGCGCGGCCGACTGACCGCATCGGGGGGAGTCGGGCTGACGCCCGGCTCCCCCTTCTCACCCCCGCTCCCTGGCACTCAACGACGAGTGAAAGAGGAAGACACATGGCCGAGCCGCACTCCACCATGCCCGGTTCCCCCAGCCGCCGCCGATTCCTGCAGATCACCGCCGTCGGCACCACGGCGGCCGCAACCGGGCTCGCCGCGATTCCGGCGGCGGACGCCCTGACCTCCTTCATCCACCCCGGGGTGCTGCACAAGCTCTCCGACATCCAACGGATGAGGACCCGGATCGCGGCAGGCACCGAGCCCTGGCTCAGCGGCTGGAACGTGTTCAAGGCGAACGCGTACTCGCAGTCGACGTACGCCATGGCGGGCCCCCGCACGACCATCGACCGCGGCACCACCGAGATCGGTAACTGGGAGTTCTGGAACGACTGCAACGCGGCCTACCAGAACGCCCTGATGTGGAACCTGACGGGCACCACCGCCCACGCCACCAAGGCGCTGCAGATCATCAAGGCCTGGTCGTCCACGCTCACCTCGATCACCGGCAAGGACGCCCAACTCGCCGCCGCCATCTACGGTTTCAAACTCGCCGCGGCAGCCGAGCTGATGCGGTACACGGCCCCTTCGGGCAGCTGGTCCGCTGCCGAGATTTCCCAGACCGAGAACCTCTTCAAGAACGTCTTCGTGCCCCTCGTGAGGACGTTCGGCGACGCGGGCTGGGGCACCAACTGCATCAAGGCCATGATGGCGTTCGGGGTGTTCTGCAACGACACCTCCGTCTACAACGCCGCCGTGGACGCCTTCCACCTGCACGACTGCTGCAAGATCAGCCGGGTGATCAGGGACTCCGGCCAGTGCGTGGACAGCGGCCGCGACCAGGCCCACACCCAGCTCATCCTGGGCAGCATGGCCGAGGCCTGCGAGATCGCCTGGGTTCAGGGCCAGGACCTGTACTCCGCCTCCTCCAACCGACTGCTGGCCGGCTTCGAGTACACCGCGAAGTACAACACCGGCAACGCCGTTCCATACACGGTCTGGGGCTCCTGCCGGCTCACGTTCAACTCCATCTCCACCATCGAGCGCGGCAATCTGCGCCCGATCTACGAGATGGCCTTCAACCACTACGTCAAACGCCGCAGCCTGCCCGCCCCCTGGACGTACGCGGCCATCGGGAACATCAGCCCGGAGGGCGCGGCGTTCCAGTGTGACCACGTGGGCTTCGGCACCCTGCTGTTCACCCTCTGAGCGGAGCTTTTGTGATCCACAACCCCGTCCTGCGCGGCTTCGAACCCGACCCCGTGATCCTCCGCGTCGGCGACGACTTCTACATCGCCACCTCCACCTTCGAGTGGTACCCGGGCGTTCGGATCCACCACTCAAGGGACCTGGTCAACTGGCGGTCGCTGGGCGGGGTTCTGGACGGCACGCGTCTGCTCGACCTCAAAGGTGTCCCCGACTCCGGTGGCGTCTGGGCGCCCGGACTGTCCTACGCGGACGGTCTGTTCCACCTCGTCTTCACGGTCGTCGACACCTACGCGGAGGGTTGGAAGGACCTCCCCAACTACGTCACCACGGCAGCCTCGATCGGCGGGCCATGGTCCGACCCGGTCCCGCTGCACGGCCGCGGCTTCGACATTTCGCTCTTCCATGACGATGACGGCGACGGCCGCAGTTGGCTGCTGAACATGCGGTTCGACTGGCGTCCGGACCGCGAGGGCTTCGCAGGGATCGAGATCCAGGAGTACGACCGCGAGAACCGGGTCCTGCTCGGTGAACCCCGCACCATCTCCACCGGAACCTCCGCCGGGGTCGCCGAGGGCCCGCACCTCTACCGGCGCGACGGCTGGTACTACCTGGTGCACGCGGAGGGCGGCACGGGCTACGAGCATGGCGCCGCCGTGGCCCGCTCCCGTGACCTGCTCGGCCCGTACGAACCCGACCCGAACGGGCCCCTGCTCACCTCCCGCGACGACCCGTCCCTGGAACTGCAGAAGGCCGGGCACTGCTCCCTCGTCGAGACGGCGACGGGCCAGTGGTACGCCGCCCACATCGTCGCCCGCCCCCACACACGGCGGGGCCGGTGTGTACTCGGCCGGGAGACAGCGCTGCAGCCGGTGACCTGGACCGACGACGGCTGGCCCCGGATCGCCGGAGCCGCCCCTGCCGTCACGGTACCGGCACCCGCGCTGCGCTCCGCGCCCGTTCCCGCACCACCGGCGAACGATCGCTTCGAAGCCCCTGTCCTCGGCTCCGACTGGTCCACCCTGCGCCGCCCGGTCGGCGACGACTGGATCGAGACGGCGCCGGGGCGGCTGCGCATCCGGGGCGGCCAGTCGCCGGTGGGCCGCCGCGCGCCGAGTCTGCTCGCCCGGCGAGTGACCGCCCCACGCTGCTTCTTCGAGACCAGCCTGACCTTCTCACCCCGTACCGCCGACCACCTGGCCGGTCTGACCGCCTACTACAACACCCGCAACTGGCACTATCTGTACGTCACCGCCGAGGATGACGGATCCCCCGTCCTGCGCGCGCTGAGCTGCGAGGCCGGCCGTCTTGCGCCACACGAGCCGGTGGTTCCGCTGGAGCCCGCACGCCCGGTCGTCCTGCGCGCCGACATCGACGTGCCCGTCCTGCGCTTCTCGTACGACACCGGTTCGGGGGCCCAGGTGCTGCCGGTCGAACTCGATGTCACCGTGCTCTCGGACGAGCACGCCGACGAGTTCCACGACGGGCAGCTGCGCGTTCTCGGGTTCACCGGCGCCATGCTGGGGCTGTGGGCGCAGGACCTCGACGGCGCCGGTGTCCACGCGGACTTCGCCTACGCCACCTACCGGACCTCCCAGGACGGCCCCGCATGACGACGATCGACCTGGGACGCGTCCGTCTCTTCTGCACCGCGTTCGGCCCCGACCGGGTGACGCCACTGCTCCTGGTGCACGGTTGGGGTGGAGACGGCCGCGAGTGGTCCGCGCACGCCGAGGCGCTGGCCGACCGGTTCTGGGTGATCGTCCCCGACCTGCGCGGACACGGCCGCTCGGGAGTACCCGCCGAAGGCAACACCCCGGTGGAGATGGCCGACGACCTCGCCGCGCTCCTTCGTCACCTGGGCACCGGGCCGGCGATCACCGTCGGTCACTCCATGGGCGGCCAGGTCGCCAACCTGCTCGCGGTACGGCATCCGGAACTCGTCGGCTCGGTCGTCGCCCTCGATCCGGCGCACGGCGCGCACGGCGCGGAAGTGGAGGGGATCCCGGCCCGGCTGGCGGAGTACAAGGAGTACGGGGCCCGCGCGGCAGCCGGGTTCGTCGCCGGTGCCTTCTCGGCGAGTGCTCCGGCCGGACTACGCACGGCTCATGTCCGCACCGTGCTCGGCACGCCGGACCACGTCATCGCCCAGGCGTACGCCGGCATGTACACCGACCCCGACGCGGTCGGTGTCCGCCCGCACAGCGAGGCGTACCTGCGCCACCGTGCGCAGCCCGCGCTTACCGTCTGGACCTCGGCGGAAGCGGCCGTCTGGGAACGCGGCACCCTGCACGTCCCCGGTTCCCGCGTCGACCACTGGCCCGACAGCGGGCACTACCTGCACGAGGAACACCCCGAACGGACCGTGCGCCTGGTCGAGGACTGGGCGCTGGGCAGTCCAGAGCCCGATTGACGAGTGCAAGGTCCCTCCACCGGCTCCCCGTCCAGAAGCTGTCGAGTATGGACATCACGGGCGGATTCAACCGGCCGCTCACGCGGCGGCATGCACTATTCCAGGGCGGACCACTCATCGCACGGGGCGGCTCTTTCGGCCCGTCGTCGGGGTCGATCACAATCCTGCTGCCAGGGACCTGGGCGGCGACCAGAGCGGCTGAAGCGACGGCTTCCACCCCGTCACCGCTATCCACCCGCGTGCCGGAATCCGCGACACGCTGGAGTGCCTTCTGCAGCACCTCGATGATCTGCTCAGGAGAGCACCTCTCCAGCTCGTCGACAAAGTCTGCGGCGAGGTCACTGTCGAATGGGCCGGTTCCCCACGTTCCCATGCTCGGCTCCTGGTATCGCTGGTCGTTGGCTGAGGCAGCACGCCAGCAGCCACGGACAGTGGTCATTAAGCAAGGAGTACTCGCTTGCGCAGGAGAGCGAATCCGGCGCGGCCGAACATCTGGCGCTTGAGCATCTTGATCCTTTTAGGTTGACGTGGCTTTCGACGACGCCGGAGTTCCAGGGGGTAGAAAGCCCGGCGGTGACCGCATCCATGTCTCGCTCGAGGCCGCTGGCGAAGGTGTGAAGGCTGGGGAGATCGTCGGCGCGAACAGCCGTGATCCACTCGGCGATCTGCTCGCCGTCGCGCTGGGTGAGCATGCGGGCGAAGGCACGGATGTGCCCGGCGAGGGCTTCCAGCTCGGGGCAGTTGACGAGCGCGGCCTTCAGCCGGATCCGGTGATCCTCCTGAAGAGTGTCGGGGTGGGTGAGCAGCCAGCCGGAGACCGTCCTCACCGAGGGCGGCCCGACGGCCGGGGGACGCGGGTTCGCCCGTAACGGACGCAGAAACTGACTTCGGCTCGTCAGGGTGACGCTGGTTCTTCGAGGGCCAGGCCGGTGCCCGCTATGAAGCCGTCGAGGATGCCGGACCGGTACTGAAGGCGCTTGAGCCGGTTGCGTACGAGTGCTTCGAGCCGGTCGAGGACGACGGCGAGGTTGGCCAGGCTGCGCTTGACGTGCGCCCATACCCACTCGACCGGGTTGAGGTCGGGTGAGTAGGCGGGCAGCAGGAATACCGTCAGCCACTCACGCTCGGCGATCAGCTCGCCCATGGCGCGGGAGACGTGGGTGTCCAGACGGTCCCACACCAGCACGATGGGCGCCTTGACGAGCTGGTGGACGCCGTCGATCAGCGCGATGAAGTCGCGCTCGCCCATGCTGCGACGTTTGCCTTTGCCCGCGCGGTGGGTGCGCAGGCGGTGGCACAGCCGGGTCCGGGAGCCGGGCCGCATGGCGATCAGCCCGGCCACGGACAGTCGGCCCGAACGTCGTCCGCTCACCGCCACCTGTGGGGTGTGGCCGCGGCGGCCCCAGGTGTGTCCCCTGGGCGGCCGGCGGGTGAAGCCTGCCTCGTCCTCGAAGCAGATGTAGCCCCCGCAGGCCGCCCGGGCTCGTTTACCTCCGTCCAGGTCGCCTCCTTCCACGCGGTGACGGCCTGCTCGTCGCGCTCGGCGACCCGCCGTGCGGGGACCTGCGGGCTGAAGCCGAGCCGGTGCATCAGCCTCGTGGCACCCGAGACGCTGTAGGAGACGTGAAACTTCCTGCCGATCAGCGTGGCCACCCTCGCCGCGGTCCACACCTGGTCCTCCGTCCAGCCATGCGCGGCCGGGCCCTGCTCGAGATACCTGGCGAGCTTTTCCAGACAGCGAGGCGACAGGCGACACCGGCCCCCGCTCGGTCCTCGCGAAAGCAGCTCGTCGGCACCGCCTTGCCGCCACAACTGCTGCCACTGGTAAGCCGACTTCAGACTCACACGCAGCTGCCGGGCCACCTCGGGCGGTTTGACCTGCTGCGCGAACAGCTCCGCCGCCTGTATCCGCACCGCTTCCCGACGCCGCCGTGCCGCAGGCGTCAGCCCGCCCCCATCCGCGTATCTCACACGCCACGGACTACCGACAACATCACACCCACATCGGCAAGTTCAGCAAACATCACCCTAACGAGCCGAGATCAGTAATCGCGGACAGCGCCGTAGCCGCTTCGGTAACCGCGCTCCGTGATCTCCTCCCACAGATGCGAGGCGTTGGTGCAGCCTTCCTCCCATCGCGGGTGGAGGTACGGCTTGAACGTATCGAGTTTGGTCCCGGTCAGCAGCCCGGCCCGCGAACTCCGGGGCTTCACCAAGGTGACCCTCGCCCCGGGCGAGAGCACCACCGTCGTGATCGCCCTCGACCGGCGTGCCTTCGCCTACTGGGACATCACCCGCGACGACTGGACCGTGGCCGCGGGCGAGTACCGGGTGCAATTCGGCGAGAACGCGCACGACGTCGTGGCGTCCGCCTCGCTGGAACTCGCCGGCGACCTGCTGGCCAAGCCACTCACCCTGGACTCCACCGTCGGCGAGTGGTTCGGCCACCCGACCGTCGGCCCGGCCCTCACCGACGCCATGACGGCCGGGATGACTGAGGAGCAGGCCGCCGCCGCCGAGAACGAGGACGCCATGCGCATGGTCGCCTCCATGCCCGTGCGCCAGTTCCTCGGCTTCCTGCCGACTCCGCTGCCGGACGAGTTCCTGGGCCAGCTCATGGGCATGAGCCGCACCCCGTCGTGATCGCTGCCGGAGCCCTCGTCCTCGCCTGCCGCCGCGATGTGCCGTTCGGCGGCAGGCAGGAGTCCTGCACTCGCCCCGGTAGACGGGGCGTGCCTGTGGTCAGGGCCCTGCGTACGGCCGGGAGGCCAGCCGGACTGGTGAACACACTCGACGGCGCCCGAACGCCCGGCACGGTACCGCAGCGCCGGATGCGCTCCGGGCCGCCCGCCCCGACGCTGATCCTCCTCACTATGCCGGGAAGGCCGCGACGGCCACCAGGTGGTCGCAGGTCGTGCGCTGCGTATCGAAATCTCCCCGGATCTGCGCAGCGGAGACCCGACCGCCGACCGGCTCCTCGTCTCGCGGTTTGCTCCGTTCTCCAGGTCCTCCGTGACAGGCAGCCTTCGCCCCGTCGCGACGCCCGGTGCACCCTCTCGGCCTCGCTCGACCGGGGCGATTCCGACGGGCCTGCCGCCCGCGCCGTTTCTCTTCCCCACAGGAGCGTTCTCGGATGCGCGGGATACTGAGAGGGAAGTGACCTCCCGCGCAGGGGCCAACACGAACACCTTGGGGTGCGTATGCTTCCGCAGACCCAGCCCGAAACCGGGGGCGGCGGTCGGTGGCCTCCGGCCACGCTGGTCGTGAGCATGCTCGGAGAGGTCGTGAGCTGGTCGAGGGGCGCCTAGACGCTGCTCGGTCACCGAGCCGAGGAGACCGTCGGTCTCGACGTCTCGAAGGTGCTGTCGGATCCGCCCACCTGGTCCGCCATGCTTGCCCACGCCGATGACCTCTCCGACGGGACGATCGCGGTACTGCGGCGGCGCGGCGGCGACGAGGTCCGTGTTCTCCTGTCCGTCGTGCCACTGACGGAAGGCGACACCTTCCTGGTCGTGGCGTTTCCGGTGGCGCACGGCGCGGTCGCCTTCGATGAGCTGGAGATGGCGGACCGTACCCGGCTGAGCGTGATGCGCGAGGCGTCGGCGCGGATCGGCAAGTCCCTGGACTTCGTGACGACCGCGCAGGACCTGGTCGACGTGCTCGTTCCAGCACTGGGGGACATGAGCTGCGTGACGCTGGCCGAATCCGTCCTCACCGGAGACGAGCCACCGTCGGTCTTCCAGAACGACGTGTTCATGCGCATGCTGGCGACCAAGCACGCTCTCGGCCCCTGGCCGCCTGGCCTGCTCCAGGCAGGGGAGGCGTGGCCGCCCTTGCCCGCGCGAGCGGAGTTCGAGTCCTCGTTCGAGGGCAAGGCCATCGTCTACGACGCCCGGCAGGCCTCGGCCATGCTGGGCGATGACCCTCGGCTGGTGGCCCAGCTGGTGCCGCCCGGCATGAGGCAGGCCATGACCGCTCCGCTGTTCGCCCGCGGGGTCGCGGTGGGCGCGGTGACCGTGTACCGCACCTGGGACACGCGTCCTTTCTCCGAGGCGGACAAGGAGCTGACGGTGGAGGTCGCCACCCGTGCCGGTCTGGCGATCGACAACGCACGCCGCTTCACCCGCGAGCGCCGGACGGCCGTCGAGCTCCAGCACAGTCTGCTTCCGCCTTCGGGCACGAACACCGCTGCCGCCGAGACGGCCGGCGCCTACCGGGAGACCGGGGGCGACGTCTGCGTCGGCGGTGACTGGTTCGACGCGATCCCGCTGTCCTCGATGCGTATCGCGCTGGTGGTGGGCGACGTGATCGGGCACGGTATCGGTGCCGCGGCGACCATGGCGCGGCTGCGCACGGCGGTGCAGACCCTCTCCGACCTCGACATAGCTCCGGACGAGCTGTTGCTACGCCTCGACGACCTGGTCCAGCGCCTCGCCGGCGAGGCCCAGCATCCCGATGTCGTGGGGGCGTCCTGCTTGTACGCCGTCCACGACCCCGTCAGCCAGATCTGTCTCCTGGCCAACGCGGGACACCCGCCACCCATCGTGGTGCGTCCGGACGATACGGCGCACTACGTCCATGTCGATCCGGGCCCACCGCTCGGTGTCGGTGGCATGCCGTTCAAGCTGACCCGGCTGCCGCTGCCCGCCGGCAGCGTCCTGGTCTTCTACACCGACGGGGTGCTGGGCCCCGACCGTGATCCGCAGGAATGGCTGCATCGGGTGACCTCCGCCTTCCGTCCCGAGCGGAGCCTCGCGGAGATCACCCGCGAGCTGGTCTACGGGCCCACGGTCATCCGTGACGACGCCACGGTGCTTCTCGCCCGGCTGCACGCCATACCGGCAGCGAGTACGGCCACCTGGACGTTCCCCGCCGACGCCGCGGCGGTGGCCCGCGCCCGCGAGGCGGTGGTCGGTCAGCTCTCCGCGTGGGGACTGGACGACCTCTCCTTCACCACCGAGCTCATCGCCAGCGAGCTCGTCACCAACGCGATCCGCCATGCCCGCAGTTCGGCCGACCTGCGTCTGATCCGTGACCGCGTCCTGGTGTGCGAGGTCGCCGACACCAGCAACACCCAACCTCGGCTGCGTCATGCCCGCTCGATGGACGAAGGCGGCCGCGGTCTGTTCCTCATCGCCCACGTCTGCAGCCGCTGGGGAAGTCGTTACGGCCTGTCGGGCAAGACGATCTGGACCGAGCAGCCGATCGTGGGGGCGTAACCGGCAGCACGGGCGCCGACGAATCCACGAGCCGTGCCGGCTCAGGCATGGGCCCCGGTGTGCGGTCTCCTCGCCGTAGTCGTTCCAGCAGTTGTCCATCCGTGAGGTCGGACTCGGACACGGAGTGACCGATCCGGTCACACGCGGCCTCAGAGCAGCGGCGCACCGCCCGTTCGGTGATCGGGTGTGCGTCGCGCCGAGCGATCCATGTCACAACCACACCCGACAGCGGATTCAAGTCGAACGACTTTTTCGAGTGATGAAGTCTATCGAACAAGGATATGCCGCATCACCGGGATCGGCGACGCCTGCCACTCCGCGCGTTCGCGTCCCTGTCCGCAGAGCTCCTCGCGCGACCCCTCTCCCAGGAAGGGCGGCCCTACCCATGCGTCTGTTCGTGAATGAACCGGTCGAGCGGATGGAGCGGCCCTATGCCCAGCGCTGGTGGGCACTGCCTCTCCACGACACACCCATGCCAGTGCGACACGCCGATCAACATCACGCGAAAAAGACCCGACAAGGTCACACGAAGGGTGGGGAGATCAAAAGAGCAGGTTTGGTCCACCTCAGAGCACAAGGTGGCCGCTTTCAAGGTTCAGGCAAGATTTTCGTGGAGCGTGACAGAGCGTCATCTACCTGGCATCGTCGTCTAAGTGTGACGAGCTTCTGAATATAGCGTTTCAGCACCTGAAGACGGTGCTGGTGGAGCGGTTGTTTGTCGAGGGTGGCACGGTGCACGTCACCGCGCGTACTCGGGACGACCTCGTGGTGGACTGCCCCGGCTCTGGTACGGCCGCGCATCGTGTCCACAGCCGTACCAGCGGCACCTTGCCGATACCGCCGTCGCCGGGCGGCCCGTCGTTATTGACCTGTCGGTTCGCCGCCTCGTCTGCGATCAGCCGGCTTGCCTGCGCCGTACCTTCGTTGAACAGGCCGAGGGCCTGACCGTCCGCTAAGGCCGGAGAACCCCGCCACTGCACCGCCTGCTGGTGGCGATCGCGTTGGCCCTGGCCGGGCGGGCCGGAGCCCGTATGGCGGCGGTGCTTGCGGTGGCAGTCAGCCGGGTGACGCTGCTCAGCATGCTGATGGCTCTGCCCGACCCGCCCGCGACCAACGCAGCGTCCAGTCCGCTGGTGCTGGGGGTGGACGACTTCGCCTTCCGCAAGGGCCGGACCTACGGCACCGTCCTGGTCGACGTCGACTCCTCGGCGGTGATCGATCTGCTTCCCGACCGTTCGTCCGACACTCTCGTCGCGTGGCTGACCGCGCACCCCGGCGCCGAGGTCATCTGCCGTGATCGCGACAGCAGCTGCAGCCTCGCTGCGACCACGGCCTGCCCAGATGCGGTGCAAGTTGCTGATCGATGGCATTTACTTCAGGGCTTGTCCCGGGCGGTCGAGCGGGTCTGTCACCAGCACCGCAGCTGCCTGAAGAAGCACGCAGAGCGGGGCCAGGGGCGTCCCGTTCAGCTGCCGGTGCTTGATGCCCTGCCTCCGACGTTGATCGTCCAGCGTGTCCTGAAGCGGCACGTGGAGATCAACCGCGTGGTCAATATCGGCTACCCGGTCAGGGAGATCGCCCGCCGCCTGGGCCTGGACCGCAAGGCCGTGCGCCACTACCGTGACATCGACCTCGACACCCAGCTCGCCTCCGCCCGCGACCGCCGCAGCGTCCCCCTCGACCGCTTCAAGCCCTTCCTGCAGGCCGAGTTCGCTGCCGGCCCACGAGCGGCAAGGAGTTATTTCAACGCCTGCGCGAGCAGGGCTACCGGGGCGGCTACTCCACCATCACCCGATACCTCCGCACCGTGTGGGTCGGCACCGCGCCCCCATCCCCCGCCGAGATACCAAGTCCACGCCGGATCACCGGCTGGATCATGCAGGCCCGCGAGAGCCTGTCACCACGCAGCGCCGCAGGGCTGGACGAGGTACGGCTCGCCTGCCCGGACATCACCGCAGCCTGCGACTTCGCCCGCGCGTTCACCGACCTGCTCCGACATCGCCGAGGCTCCCTGTTGGAGGACTGGATACGCCAGGCCGAACGAACCGCACCGCCGCCCATCAAGGGCTTCGCGGGGTTCCTGCGCCAGGACCTCGACGCCGTACTGGCCGGACTGACCCTGCACTACAGCTCCGGCATCGTCGAAGGGCACGTCAAGTAGTGCTGCTCGAACTCGCGCAGGGCGTGGAGCAGATGGTGCTGGTTCCGGATCAGGGTGCGGTCCAGCAGCTCGCGTCGGCAGGTCTGCCCCCACCGTTCCATGAGCGCGTTCATGCGCGGCATCCGGATCCCGCTGAGTACGACCTCGATCCCCGCATCCGGCGCTGTCACGTTGTTGGGTGGGTAGGTGTCTGATGGTGCGTCGTGGTGTGGTGGAGCCCGGTTCCGGGCTGTGCTCAGGCCGTGGTGGAGGGGTAGGCGGCGCCGGTGATCTGCTCCCAGATTGCGAAGCGGACGGTCATCTCGGCTCGGTAGCGGTGTGCGGACAGCCGGTGGCGTCGGGGTCGGAAGTGGGGTGAGATGCCGCTGAACGCGGACAGGAACCGCTGGGCTGCGCCGGTGCCGCGGAAGCCTTTCATCGCGCGTTCGCGCTGCCTTGTCGGCTGGTGGCTGTTCTCCGCCCGGTTGTCCAGCCCTTTGTGGGAGCGGTGCTCGACGGAGGGCATGACCTCGCGGTGGGCCGCGCCGTAGGAGCGGAGCTTGTCGGTGACGATCACCCGCGGCACCGTGCGGGTCTTCTTCGTCAGCCTGCGCAAGAAGCGCCTGGCCGCGGCCTTGTCCCGGCGGCTCTGTACCAGGATGTCCAGGACGTTGCCGTCCTGGTCGACCGCCCGCCACAGGTACTTCTGTTCCCCATTGATCTTGATGAAGACCTCGTCCAAGTGCCACTTGTCACCAGGTCGGGGCCGGCGGCGGCGCAGCGAATCGGCGTACCGCTGACCGAACTTGGCGCACCAGCGGCGCACCGTCTCGTAGGAGAGGACGATCCCGCGCTCGAGCATCAGCTCCTCGACCTCGGGGAACGACAGCGGGAAGCGGTGATACAGCCACACGCAGTGGGAGATGACCTCGACCGGGTATCGGTGCCCCTTGTACGACGGAGCCACGGCCCCCACGGAACAGCCCCCTCCAACACGATCAACCAGAAGATCATCCCACCCGCTCAGCCAACGTGACAGCGCCCGGCAGAGGGCTCGGCCCGGCAGAACGCCGGCGCCTCCGGAAGGTTCGGCCTGCGTCGTAGAGGCCGTAATTCAGGTTCGAACCTCGTAGAACTACCGGTACCGGGGGGACGATGCAGCCCCGATGCTTGTCGGCGTGGACGCACGACGGCGGACATGACACATCGGTGGCACGGACCGCCTGCCTGCACAAGCAGTCGTTCCCGATCCCACGCGGCAACAACTCGTTCGTCACCGGCCCATCAGACCAAGCCGGGAAACGCCCCCCGTTCATTGGACGGCCCACCGGCCAGAACAGGCCAGCCGCACTCGGGCCTGTCGAGTATTCCTACCCAGTCCGGAGCACACATGATCAGGCGAATCACGCTATGCACAAGAAGACACAGGACAACCAGGAATTCTGCTGCCCTGACGCTCCTCATGGCTCTCTTGGCCATCGCATTCCTCCAGTTCCCCCTGGGAACCACGAAGGCGCACGCCGCAAACCAGAACTGTCCGGGAGGCTCTACTTCGGGACAAGGATCATCGAACTGTTCCAACCTTCACAACGCGGGCCTGCTGACCCAGAGGTCCTTCCCGCAGTCGCTGTACCGCGGTGACTCCAGAACGCCGTACACGATCTTCAGCACCGGGTTCGGCGCGCGTGGGGGCAACAACAACCTCGTCTCGCATGTCCAAGGCGACCGGGCCGGCAACAGCAATTACATTTCGACCACCGGGACGCTCGGCACCGCAGCGACATTCGCGCAGAGCCAGGGGCTGCGCAACCTGGACAGTGCTGCCCGAGCGCACTGTGCGCAGGTGAGAGCTACGAACGACGCGAGGCGGGGGTGGGTCTCGAGAATTTTCCCGTCGAACTGCAATGGACAGGCGCTGATGCGGGCCGAGAGCTACGTCTATGAGATAGACCCCAGGTTGGCCAGGAATGCATTGTACGTGCCCGATGAGATTCGCGGGAACGCAAATCTCTACAACCAGTACGCATCCCAGGACGAATGGGCTTACGTCCATCGGATTCCGCGCGAGGCGATCCGGGGGGTCCGCGTCTATCGTATGACCGCTCGAGCTAACGGAGACGTACTTGACCTGCGTACCCGGACGTTCACCTACGACCGGTACATAATAAATCCCCACTATGCGACCGTGACCATAAACTACAACCCCGGTTACGACCCGAATTCCCACTTCACCTATTCCTCGAACCTGAATATTGCAGCACCACCAGCGAATCCGTACACCCGAGGTTGCAGCGCGATCACCCGGTGCAGAGGTGGCGGAAGCTGATGACGCGAGAAGTAGGAGAACCAACGTCCGAAGGCGAAGGGAATTGCATTGTGAAGAAGAACAAGCGAAGAGCAGTGGTCCGGACCGGCGCCTCATCTCAATGGCGCATACGCGGCGGTCTCCTCGCCACCCTGGCCCTGCTGGCCGCCAGCACGCTGACCTTCGCCGCTCCAGCGCGGGCCGACGAGAACGCGGTGTGGGAGCAGGTGGGGGCCCTCGCCGACCACGAAGGCGCCATCGCTGCTTTCGAGGATCCCAACATCGGGCCGGTGATCATCTTCCCGAAGGACCACACCGGAGACATCGACCACCTGCAGCCGCCGCCGAACTGGACGGACTCCTCCGGGAACACACCCACCAGCTGGCCCACGCCCACCACCGCGAAGAGCCAGCTCTTCACCCTCGACGACATCAGCCAGCTCATCAGCGCGGCCTACGAAGTGGTGCAACCCGAGGGTGACCTGACGTACGACCTCTTCGTGACCTACGACGGGCCGACCGACCGGGTGGTGGTGCAGACGAACGCCCCGTCCGCGGTGACAGACCCCCTGGCCCACGAGCATTCCGGTGAACTCGTCATCGACGGGACCACGTCCGACCTATCTGAGGTCGCCAAGTGCAATCCGGCGCGCGGTCCTCTCGCGTCGGGGTACCTCTCAGACCCCCTGACCCAGCTGAAAGAGCTGGCCGACTTCAACTGTGCGCTGTCGTACTTCAACGATGCCAACATCGGGCCGGTGGTCATCTTCCCGAAGGACTACGTCGGTGACATCGACAACCTTCCAACACCGGCGGACTGGACCGACGCCGGCGGAGAGGCGCCGAGCAACTGGCCCACCGCCACCACCGCGCGCAGTGTCCAGTTCACCACCGCCAAGGTGAAGGAGGTCAGCGAAGCCGCCTACGCGCGGCTGGCGCCCAACGGTGACAACGCCTTCAACACGTTCGTCTACTACGACGGCGAGAGCGACCGGCTCGTGGTGGTCACCGCCGCTCCGTCCTCGGTAACCGCTCCACTGCTCAGCGACTATCCCGACATGATCACGGTCAAGCCCAGCCCGAGCAACAACGTGCGGCTGATCAACGTCAACAGCGGCAAGGCCCTCAACGCGGCGGACTGCGGTACCGCCGACGGAACAGGGATCAACCAGTGGGCTTCGATCGACAACACCTGTCAGCAGTGGCAGTTCGCCCCTACGAGCGACGGCCACTACACCATCACCAACGTCAACAGCGGCAAGGCCCTGGAGAACTATCACTGCGGAACATGGAATGGCGCGCTGATGGCCCTGTCACCTTCCGCCGACAACGACTGCCAGAAGTGGGACTTCGCCGAGGTCGACGGCCACTACACCATTACTAACGTGAAGAACAGCCTGGCCATCGACGTGCAGAACTGCGCGACGAACGACGGCGCTCTGGTCCGCCAGTGGACCTCGCTCGGCAACACCTGCCAGAAGTGGGACATCGTGCTCGCCAACGGGTGATCGCTCGACGTCCGTAGGCGCGACGGTCCGTCGGCTCCACCGACGAACCGTCGCGCAAGGCCGAGGTCAGCGGGCTTCTCGCCTGGCACTTACTCGATCGGTCCCTGGGTCGACACCCACCAGCCCGCGATCTGGGCGCGAGTCCGGAAGCCGAGCTTGGCCCGGATGTTCCCCACGTGGAAGTCGACTGTGCGCGAGGAGAGGACAAGGCCGGTGGCGATCTGCCGGTTGCTCATGCCTTTGGCCACCAAAGCGGCCACCTCCAGCTCCCGCCGCGTCAGAGGACTGGGACCGGAGGCCTGGGCGGCGGCCGGTTCCACATCGCTGCCCAGGGCCTGCTCGATGGCCTGGCGGGGACTGGCATGACCGCCGCCGAACGCAAGTGCCCTCTCGTACGCCTCCGGACCCAGTGCTCGTACGACCGACTGCTCGCACTGTATGTGGTCCTCGTCCAATGGCGGACCGAACGCGGAGATGTCCGCACCCACATCGCGCCACAGCTTGCGCACGGAGCCCAGCAGCCGCCCTGCTCGCTCGTACTCCCCGTAGGAAGCGCTGATCCAGGCGAATGCCTCCAGCATCAGCGCGGCGCTGAGCGGCTCGTTGAAGCCCCGCTCGATCTTGAGCGCGGCCCGGATCAGCGCTAGGGCGTCCTCGCGGTCACCCTGCCTCCAGGCGTAGCAGCTCAGGCTCCACAGCGCGTGCGCGCGTGCCCAATGCTCACCGTGGGCCTCCGCCAAGGCGACCGTCCGCCGGCCGG
This sequence comes from Streptomyces sp. ID05-39B, assembly GCF_033794725.1. NCBI lineage: Bacteria > Bacillati > Actinomycetota > Actinomycetes > Kitasatosporales > Streptomycetaceae > Streptomyces > Streptomyces sp. ID05-39B. The sequence continues at coordinate 77,316 of NZ_JARGEF010000003.1, forward strand.
TCTCCGCCCCACGCGGATCCCCCTGCTCCATCTGCACCGCAGCCAACTGGAACAGCTCGAACAGCGCCGAAGCCTCGCCCTGGGCTGTCGTGAGTGCGGCGATCGCGTCCTCGAACAACAACACCGCGTCGGCCAACCGCCCCTGGAACCCCGCCATTGAGCCTTGCAGGCCCAAGACATGCGCGCGCATCACCGAATCATCCTGTTGTTCGCCGAGGTCTGCGGCCTCGGCTAGCCACTGGCCGGCCGCGCTGTGGTCACCCTGCAGTAGCGCCACCCAGGACGCGGCGTACAGCGCCCGGGCGCGAGCCGGGGTGGGCTCGGGCGCGGCAACGAGTGCACGGTCGAGCCATCGTCGCCCTTCGGCGAGGAACCCACCGGCGCACCAGTGGTAGCGCAGCGCCGCGGCCAGCGCGAGCGTGGCCTGCGGGTCGTCGCCGTGAGCCAGGGCGGCCAGCAGATTGGCGTGCTCGGCGCGCATTCGGGCCAGGGCCCTCTCCTGACCAGGGCCGAACCAGCCGTCGGAGATGCGCTCGGTGAGGGCAAGGTGGAAGTCGCGGTGCCGCAGCAGCAGTCGCTCTTCCTCGCCGGACTCGGCGAGGCGCTCGCGGCCGTACTCTCGGATGGTCTCCAGCAGGCGGTAGCGGGGCAGGCCCTCGGCTTCCGTAGGCAGGACGACGGACTGCACGACCAGCCGGTCGAGGAGGTCCAGAACATCCTGCTCGGGGATGTCCTCTCCCGCACAGACGCGCTCGGCCGCGTCCAGGCCGAAGCCGCCGGCAAAGACCGACAGCCGCCTCCACAGCTGCCGCTCGGCCGGGGAACAGAGCTCGTAACTCCACTCCATCGCCGCACGCCGCGTGCGCTGCCGCGCCCTCGCGGTGCGGCTGCCCCCGGTGAGTAGCGCGAAGCGGTCCTCCAGCCGGTCCACGGCCTGTTCGAGGGTGAGCGTACGCAGCCGGGACGCAGTCAGCTCGATGGCAAGCGGCAGTCCGTCCAACCCAGCGCACAGCCGGATGACCGTGTCCCAGTTATCGTCGGTGATCCTGAAGTCGGGCCGGACGGCGCAGACACGGTCCCGCAGGAGTTCGACCGCTTCGTCCGGGACCTTCAGAGGCGGCACGGTGTACACATGCTCGCCGGCGATGCCGAGCGTCTGGCGGCTCGTCGCCAGTACGCGCAGTTCGGGGCAGGCCGACAACAGCGTGTCCGCCAGCTCGGCGCAGGCATCGATCAAGTGCTCGCAATTGTCCAGCACGATCAGCGCCCGGCGCTCGGCCAGGTGATCGGCAAGCCGGTCAAGGGCGGGTCCGGTGCCCAAGTCCACGATGCCTACAGCGGTAGCAGCCGTGGTCGCCACCGCTGAGGGGTCCCGCACCGGCGTCAGGTCGACCAGCCACGTCCCGCCGGGGAAAGCCTTCCTGGCCGCGGCAGCCACCTCCAGCGCCAGCCGCGTCTTGCCCACGCCGCCCGTCCCGGTAAGGGTCAGCAGCCGCGCCGAGCCGAGGACGCGGCGGACCTCGGCGATGTTGTGGCGCCTGCCCACGAACGTGGTGAATGCCTCGGGCAGGTTACCTGCCCGTGCCACGGGTACGGTCACGTCAGTCGCCTCCCTGCCCACTCCGGACGATGCCCGAACGCTCACTCAGCCCCTGATCGGCGGCCGTACGTGGGCGGTCGATGCAGAGGTGCACCAGTCGCCGCAACTCAGCTACGTCGCCTGACACAGACACGCCCTGGGACGACGCGGCAGTCGATCCGGTCGGTCCCGCCGTATCTCGTGTCCCATTACGCACTGGTCCATCATAGATTATTCGCCCACGAGTGATCACTGCGAGCACTATCGGGCGTACCACTGCACGATCCGGAATCGCTGACAGGGCGTCAGCAGGTCGGGGAGGCGTAGGTCAAGTCACCCGCAGGGCGGATGGGCCAGATTCCTTCCAAGCGCTTGGCGCAGGTTCGAGTCCTGCTGGGGGGCCACTGACCATCAGCCTGACTGGCAGTGTTTCCGCAGGTCAGACCAATGACGGCGATTCGGCGCAGGTCAGGCGGGACGGCGTGCCCGTTCAGCGAGCGGGCCGCCCCTGCCCTTCAGGCGACCATGGCCATGCAGCTCATCGCGGCTGGAAGTGCGGCGGCCACTGCGGCTCGGACGGTGTGGACCGGTCCTGGCGGGTCCATGCGGGCTGCCCATAAATGGACTGACCGCCATCGACAACGAGCGCCGCGCCATCTGTCCACTGGGCCTCGCGCGAGGACAAGATACGCGACCGCGGAGGTCACATCGCTCGGTCGGCCCAGCCTGCCCATCGGTGTCAAGTTCAGCAGGCCCTCGGTGACACCGGGCTCGTCGAGCATCTGCCGGGTCATCGCGGTGGCAATGGCTCCGGGTAGTACGGCGTTGACGCGGATGCGGTGAACCCCGAATTCCGCAACGGCGGAACGCACCATCGACAGCAGCGCGGACTTGGTGACGTTGTAGGCGCTGACGTAGTCGGTGTGTCCCAGCGCCAGGTTGGAGGAGATCACCGTGATCCAGCCGCCGGTCCGGGCCGCCACCATCACCTGCGCCACGACCTGGCATACGCGGAACGTGCCGGGAAGGTTGACCTGTACGTGCCGATCCCAGGTCGTGGCAGGCATGTCGAGCAATGCTCAAGATCTGTGGATCGGACTCGGGAGAGGTGCCTCGCGGAACGCGGAGGGCGTACCTTCCCGAGTGATCGATTTCTGGTCATCGAGTAGGCCCGCGTTGCAGCGCGGGTCAGGAAGGCACGCCCGTGCTGAGCGTAGTCAACGAGGACGGCACCACCCAGAGCGGCTCCCTGATGGACGACATCGTCCGTGAGGATGCTCGCCGCGGCCCTGGAAGCCGAAGCCAACCAGTACATAGCCGAGTTGGCGGGCGAGCGGGACAAGGCCGGTCGGCGTCTGGTGGTCCGTAACGGTCACCATCGTGAGCGGACGGTGACCACTGCCGCCGGGCCGATTGCAGTGAAGGCGCCGCGGGTGAACGACAAGCGGGTCGATGGCGAGACGGGCGAGCGCAAGCGGTTCTCGTCGAAGATCCTCGCCCCTTGGTGCCGGAAGTCCCCGAAGATCAGCGAGGTCCTGCCCCTGCTCTACCTGCACGGTCTGTCCTCCGGCGACTTCGTGCCCGCGATGGAGCAGTTCCTCGGCTCGGCCGCTGGGCTCTCGCCGGCCACGGTGACCCGGCTGACCAAGCAGTGGAGCGACGACCACGCCGCCTTCCAGGACCGGGACCTGTCCGGATCCGACTACGTGTACGTGTGGGCCGACGGCGTCCACCCCAAGGTCCGCCTCGGCCAGGCCCGCTCCTGCGTCCTGGTCCTCATGGGCGTGCGCACCGACGGCAGTAAGTTGTCGTTCCGATCTTGAGGGGTGTGCGTCGAACGGGAGTCTCGATCGGGTGATCGCAGCTGGTCGCGGGCATGAAGGCAGGGCCTCTTGGTAGTCATCCCGGGCCCTGTCGGTCCCGCCCCGTGGCCGGGAAAATCGGGGCTGGTGCCCGTCCGGAGGACGTCGATAGAGCTTGGTGCCGAACATTGAGCCCGTTTGGTAGTCGGACGCGGGGGCCGAGCGCAGGAGTCCAGTGATGTTGCCGCGAGCACGCAAGAGAGCTTCTTTGAACCCTGTGGTCCCTGATGGGCGGGTACCGCTACTGGTGCACGTCAGGAAGGGCGGGGCGGGACATGGATGTGATCGAAGAGCGGTGCGGGGGAGCCGACTTGGGCAAGGCGGATGTCAAGGTGTGCATCCGGGTGCCGGGCACCGGCAAGCGCGCCCGTTATGAGGTCCGCACGTTCTCCACGATGAACGACGGCCTGCTGGAGTTGCGGGACTGGCTGGTGGAGAACAGGATCGCCCGGATCGGCATGGAGGCGACAGCGTCGTACTGGAAGCCGCTGTTCTACCTGCTCGAGGCCACTGACGGGATCGAGCCGTGGCTGCTGAACGCCCGGCACATCAAGACGGTTCCCGGTCGTTAGACCGACGTGAAGGACTGCCAGTGGATCTGCAAGCTGGTCGAACACGGCCTGGTCCGCCCCTCTTTCGTTCCCCCGCGATACATCCGTCAGCTGCGGGACCTGACCCGGTATCGAACCGAGACCGTCCGGGACCGGGCCCGCGACGTGAACCGTCTCGCGAGGCGCTGTCACGTTGTTGGGTGGGTAGGTGTCTGATGGTGCGTCGTGGTGTGGTGGAGCCCGGTTCCGGGCTGTGCTTAGGCCGTGGAGGGGTAGGCGGCGCCGGTGATCTGCTCCCGGATTGCGAAGCGGACGGTCATCTCGGCTCGGTGGTGGTGTGCGGACAGCCGGTGGCGTCGGGGTCGGAAGTGGGGTGAGATGCCGCTGAACGCGGACAGGAACCGCTGGGCTGCGCCGGTGCCGCGGAAGCCTTTCATCGCGCGTTCGCGCTGCCTTGTCGGCTGGTGGCTGTTCTCCGCCCGGTTGTTCAGCCCTTTGTGGGAGCGGTGCTCGACGGAGGGCATGACCTCGCGGTGGGCGGCTGCGTAGGAGCGGGGCTTGTCGGTGACGATCGCCCCCGGCACCGTGCGGGTCTTCTTCGTCAGCCTGCGCAAGAAGCGCCTGGCCGCGGCCTTGTCCCGGCGGCTCTGTACCAGGATGTCCAGGACGTTGCCGTCCTGGTCGACCGCCCGCCACAGGTACTTCTGTTCCCCATTGATCTTGATGAAGACCTCGTCCAAGTGCCACTTGTCACCAGGTCGGGGCCGGCGGCGGCGCAGCGAATCGGCGTACCGCTGACCGAACTTGGCGCACCAGCGGCGCACCGTCTCGTAGGAGAGGACGATCCCGCGCTCGAGCATCAGCTCCTCGACCTCGCGGAACGACAGCGGGAAGCGGTGATACAGCCACACGCAGTGGGAGATGACCTCGACCGGGTATCGGTGCCCCTTGTACGACGGAGCCACGGCCCCCACGGAACAGCCCCCTCCAACACGATCAACCAGAAGATCATCCCACCCGCTCAGCCAACGTGACAGCGCCGTCTGCACTGATGTCCGAAGTCCTCCCGCATGCGCGTCGGCTGAGGTCGGCGACGGTCGCGCTCGTCCGAACTTCCCGTGCACTCGACTACGAACGCGCTGGTCACCCGTGCAGACGACTTCGGACATTGACAGCGACTACTGCACCTGCATGCTCTCCTCCGCAGTCATGGGCGCCACCGTCGGGCACACCTACCTCTCCCCGGCGGCCTGCGCCGCACTGCAGGAGGGGGCCCGGCGACTGCCCACCGGCGGGGCGGCGCTGGAACGGCTGCGGGAGATGCTCTCGCCGCGCGAGCGACAGATCATGGAGCTGCTGTCGACCGGCCTGGGCGCGCAGGAGATCGGGCTGCGCTTACAGCTGAGCGAGAAGACCGTCCGCAACAACCTCAGCAACATCTACGCCAAGCTGGAGGTCCGGGGGAGCGCCGAAGCGGTCCTGACGTGGCTGGGAGCCACCCCTGCGGTCCGGTCCTGAGTTCCCTGGTTCGCGTATGGGAACGAGCCTCCGCGTGGAGTCCACACGGGGGCTCGTTCCGATGGCGCCGGCCGTCGCCGCCTCTTATCCGGCCGGCGCTTTCCGCGATCGCGCGGGACATCGCGAGAATCGCTGCGGAGCTAGGGTGCGACAATCTCCGAGAGCGGGATTTCGACGTCGATTACGTCGGGGCCGCCCTCTTGGAAACCGGGTTGCGTCCCGTCATCGGATCCGGGGCGCTCCCGGGCGCCGTTTGACGAGTTCTGGAGCTCGCCCGCCTGCGGAGTTTCGCACTTCACGTTGCGCAGCCAGAGCCGGCCGTCGGGAGTGCCGCCTTCCAAGAGCTGCGGATAGAACACGTGTACGCTCGTGCTCCCCTCCTTGGGGGAGAAGAACACCTTCTGGCCGTCCTGCGCGTCGTTGTACGTGGCCTTGAGGTAGCCGCTGACATCGGTGCGCTTCTCCGACCACATGAAGAAGGCGATGTGGCCGGCCTTCACGGTGTCGGTCCTGGAGAAATCGAACCCGACCGTATTGTCGTCGCGCTGGATCGTGTATTCCGTCGTGTTGAACTTGGCGCCGATCTCGAAGAACGAGTTTCCCAGCTTCGAGTCGGCGGAGGCAGTGAATCCTTCCTCGAGCGTGATGGACCTCGTCACCGAGGCGGACACGCTGAAGCTCTTCGTGGCGTCGGATGCGGATCCGCAGTTGTCCGTAACCGGGGAAACGCGCTTGTTCGGGCCCAGGTTGTCCCTCTTGAACTGGACATCGACGAATTCGCAGTTCTCCAGCTTGGAGGAGTCCTCCGCACAGTCCTTGGACACCTCGGAGGCGGTCGCGGCACCCGCCTGGTTCATCAGCGGAACGGCCGCCGCGACGGCCACCAACGGGGCCAGGATGAGACCTACGCGCTTCTTCTTGCTCCGGTGGTTTCCGCGTCCGGTGCGGGTCATCGTGCGTCTCCTTGAGAGGGCCGGGGACATGTGAGGGGGCTGCGAAGTTGCCTGGTCACGAGGGCCGTCAGCAGTCGGTCAGGACGGGCTTGGACGTCCCGTCCGCGATGCCGGGAGCGCCGGCGGCGCCGTCCAGGACGACAGCTCCCTCGACGGATTCGGGCGCGGCGTAGTTCTGTTCCTCGACGGGGTTGATGGCCGTGCTCCCCGGCTTGGCGTTGATCTTCACCCGCCATTCGCCCGTCATACGCTGCATCTTCGGCGTGAATTCCAGGTGGAGGACCTTGCCGACGGGGACCTCCCTTGTTTCCGTGTCGCCGGCGGCGACCGACTTGAGGGTAAGGTCCGTCGTTGCCTTGTGCTTGAGCCAAGCTCCGCTCAAGGCACCGAAGAGCCCTCCACCGGCACCCTGTTGTGTCGCGGTGTACTTGCCTTCACCCTGGAGGACGGCCGCCTTCCAGGTGATCGACACCTTTGCCGGTTCGGTGGCATTCGGCTCGCAGTTCGGGAAGTCGATCGAGGCCTTCTTCGTGGGGCCGTCAAAGGTCTCGAACTTCGTCTTGACGAACTCGCAGCTGTCGGCCAGGAAAACATCCTGGACGCCGCTTCCCGTCTTCTGCTCCTTGCCGTCGATCACCTTGGCCTTCTGGCACATCCGCATGATCTCGTCCGGAGTTTTCTCTGCCTGGGCGGCATTCGCCGACGGCAGCAGGGTGATAACGGCCGCACCGGTGGCGAGCGCGGAAACAACGGCGACGAGCCGGACCTTCCTGCTCTTCAGGTCCCTCTTACCCATGTCGTGCTCCTTCCTTGAACGATTCTTTGTCTCACCGGGATGAAATTATTGGACCGAACCGAAAGGGCTGACAGAGTCAAATGTCCCTACCGGCTGGTATTGATGTGTGCCTTGAGGCACATTCAGGGGTTTGTCGCCTCGCCTGACCATGCGTCGGCAATGTTCACGAGTGCCTCGTCACAGGCGCGAAGGACGCGGGTCCGTTGGGTAAAGCCGTCCTGGCGCCACCGTGTGGCTCCCCCGTCTCCGCCAGCGACACCCCCTCTTTCGGGGGTGCCGGGGCGTGATGCGGCCTGCGAGAGTCCGGAATCCCTCGACACGACACGACACGACAGAAGGATCCGGTACATGCCCGACGTGACGGCCCGCTACGACGTTCCCGCCACCATGCGCGACGGCACCGTGCTGCGGGCCGATGTGTATCAGCCCGTCGAAGGCGGACCATGGCCCGTACTCCTCACCCGTCTTCCCTACGGAAAGAACACTCCGTTCCTGCTCGGCGCTCTCGATCCGACGGGCCTGGCACGCAAAGGATTCCTCGTCGTGATCCAGGACACCCGAGGCCGGTTCGCCTCGGACGGCGCGTGGGACCCGTGGACCCACGAGGCGGACGACGGCTACGACACGGTCCGCTGGGCCGCCGCCCTCCCGGGCTCCAACGGCCGCGTCGGCATGTTCGGGCAGAGCTACTTCGGCAACACGCAGTGGATGGCCGCGCTGTCGAAGCCACCGGAGCTGAAAGCCATCGTTCCGCTCGACACCTTCTCCGAACCGGACGACGGGCTCTTCGCGCGGGGAGGGGCCCGCGAGCTGGGCATCGCGCTGCCCTGGTCCTTGCAGCAGGGGGTGGACACCATCCTGCGTCGGCACGCCGCCGACCCGGCCGCACTCCCGCCGGCGCTCCAGGCGTTGGTCCACGATCTGGACATGGCCGAGACGTCCGGATACCGGGAACTGCCCGCCGGGCACCATCCCGCCTTCCAGCGCCACGGCATCCCGGACATCGGCTACGAGCGCTCCCGCCAGGAGCCCGAGTGGAGCTCGGCCTGCCGGGTCGCAGGACGCCAGGCCGAAGTCGACCTGCCCAGCCTGCAGACCGGCGGCTGGTACGACATCTTCAGCCAGGGCACCCTCGACAACTTCGCCGCAAGCCACGCGGCGGGGCGGCCCAGCACTCTGATCATGGGCCCCTGGACACATCTCAACCACGGTCAGCAGATCGGTGACGTCAACTTCGGCATGGCGGCGAGCGCGGAACTCCTCGGTTTCCGCGGCAGGCTCACTGACATCCAGAGCACATGGCTCCGGCAGTGGCTCACCCCCGAAACCACCCCGTCGGGGCCGGAGCTGCCCCCGGTGCTGCTCTTCGTCATGGGCAGGAACGAGTGGCGCGAGGAGCAGGAGTGGCCGCTGGCGTGCGCCGTCGACACGGACCTGTTCCTGCGAGCGGACGGCGCGCTCACCTTCGAGCTCCCGCAGGCGGGTGAGGAGAGCGACACCTACACCTACGACCCCGCCGACCCCGTGCCGACCATGGGCGGCGCGCTCCTGATGACGGAGAACTTCCGGCCGGGCCCACTCGATCAGGCCGCGGTCGAAGCACGGCCGGACGTCGTCGTCTACACCACGGAGCCGCTGACCGAGGACCTGGAGGTCACGGGCCGCGTTCGCGCGATTCTCCACGCGGCGACCGACGCCCCCACCACGGACTGGGTGGTCCGGCTCTGCGACGTCGACACCGCGGGCGTCTCCCGGAACATCGTCGACGGGATCGTGCGGTCGGTCACCACACCGGGAGAGTTCACCGAGCACGCCGTCGACCTGTGGTCGACGAGCCATGTCTTCCTCGCCGGGCACCGCGTACGCGTCCACGTCACCTCCAGTAACTTCCCCCGCTGGGACCGCAATCTCAACACCGCCGACTTCCTCGACGGCGGAGCGGACTCCCGGCCGGCCCGCCAGCAGGTCGCCCACGACGCCGTACGCCCCTCCCGCATCGTCCTGCCGGTCGTCCCCACGCCCGCAGGCTGAAAGCAGGAAGCCCGCCGGCCGCTCACGCCGGTTCGACGGCGGGACGCATTCCGGCCCCGCCCGTCGCCGTACGCCGAACCCACCCTGCGGAATCCCGCCAGGGACGGGGGCCAGCAGGCGAGGCGGTGGTCACCGGCACTCGATCAACGGCGGGGGCGGTACGGCTTCTCCATCGTCCGGCTCGAAGGGACCCCGCGTATCGGCCAAAGAGCCGACCACCTCGGGCTGACGCGGGCGGCCGTCCCATCAGCCTCAGGTATACCGTCGCATCAACTCGGAGGATGACACCCGGCGGAAACCGCCGGGTAAGAGGGTCTGCCGTGGGGACGACGGCCCCCGATCATCGAGGCGCGGCGCCATCTGATGACAGGACTCCGCTCCGTCACCGCATCGGCCGTTCGGCCGATGCACAGCCGAGCCGAGCGATGCGACGCTCATCCGGGCGGCGGGCGAAGCACGGCCTGCACGGTCGGCGGATGCCCCTTCTTCATCTCCCTACTCGGCCGGGGGGCTCCTCACGGCCCGCTCAGTTGACAGACAAAGGGCCCAACGCGTGATCACCTTTGCTCCTGCAGGCGTCTTCTTCCTGGTGTTCGCCTGCGGCTTCCTGCATGACCGAAGACTCGTACGCAACGGCGTCTACCTCTTCTTCGGGCTCCTCTTTCTGTCCTTGGGGCTGCTGTACAGACTGGCGTCGGTGTCCACGACGGCGACCCTGATGCTGCTGTGGTCGCTCTGGTTCCTCCTCATCCTGCTGCCCTTTGTGCTCGCGATCTTCCTGATCGCCAACGGAGTGACGATGCTGCGCCGCGAGGGCAGGCGCCCGGCAAATCTGCTGTCTCTGGCAGCAGGCGCGTGCATCCTCCTGTTCATCACGCTGAAGGCGCTGGCCAACAGCACTCGGTGGAAGCTGCTGGACACCCCGCTGGACGCGGTGGGGTTCGTCCTCGGTTACGTGTCGCTGCTGTTCGTGTGCTTCCTGCTCTACTCGTTCCTCTACGGCAGGATTCCGCACCGGCACTCCGTCGATTTCGTCGTGGTGCTCGGTTCCGGGCTGATCGGAGGTTCGCGGGTCCCGCCGCTGCTGGCCGGCCGACTGGACCGGGGACGCGCCGCCTTCGACGCCGAACGGGCCGAGGGCCGGGAGACGATGCTGCTGATGTCCGGTGGCCGGGGGCCGGACGAGGACCTTCCCGAAGCGCGGGCGATGGCCGACTACCTCATCGCGGCCGGCGTGCCGGGCGATCGGATCCTCATCGAGGACAAGTCCCGCACCACCCAGGAGAACCTGCGGTTCAGCAAGACGCTGATGCAGGACCGCAAGGCGGATTACCGAGCCCTGATCGTGACCAACAACTTCCACGTCATGCGCGCCGCACAGATCGCGCGCATGGAGATGCTCGAGGCACAGGTCATCGGCTCGCCGACGGCCCGCTACTTCTGGCCCAGCGCGACGATCCGCGAATTCGCGGCCGTCTTCCTGTCGCACCGGGTCCTGAATCTCGGCATCTGCGCGCTGCTGGCCGTCATCGCCCTTCTGCGCCTGTACTGATCCCATTTTGGTGTGCCGACGCCGACCAAGGTCGCGGCGCTGAGAGGAATCCGCTCGTGATTACGAGGATGGAGCCGGCCATCTTGGCCGCCGTGCTGATGTCCGTGGCCGCGTTCGTGCTGTTCGTGCCCTATATCGCCGTACGGTACCGGCGACGCGGCGAACTGGGCCTCGGAAACCTGGCATTGGCGTTCGCCGGGCCGCTGTATGGCCTGGCGCTGTTCTTCTACGTATTCGCCCCGTTCCCACCCGTGCGGCCGGACTTCTGTGCCGCCATCGGTGTGCGCCGACCGCAACTGATCCCCTTCCAATTCCTGCACGACATGGGGAAGTCCGCCTGCGGAAGCGGTCCCATGGCGATGCTGAACAACCCGGCGCTGACCCAAGTGCTGCTGAACGTGGCGCTCTTCATACCTCTGGGCCTGTCCCATCGAGCCGGGACGCACGTCGCGCAGCAGTCTCGGGTCCCAGGCATTGACGATCACCATGCCCTGCTCGGTCTGGCCGAAGTGGTCGCGGACCTGTGTCCCGAGAGCATCCGGAGCCCACGCGGTGACATCGGGGGTCAGCGGCTCGCCGGCCGAGGACGCGACGCGCAGACGATCGCTGTCCGCCAGGACCACTCCCCGCTGCTTGAGCGCCCGGTAGACGGTCGGCGCCGCCGCGAAGTTGGTGACACCGGCCGCGCCGGATCACTTGTGCCGTGAGTTCCGCCGAGAACCCGCTGGAGAGCAGCACATTGGGGCGCCCCATGGCGAGGGGGCCCACCACACCGAAGTACAGCCCGTACGCCCACCCCGGGTCGGCGGCGTTCCACAGAACATCACTGTCGAGGAGGTGACAGCCGTAACGCATGTAGGCGACGAACGCGGCGATGGCCCGCGCCGGCACTCCCACGCCTTTCGGGGCACCCGTGGTTCCCGAGGTGTACAGCTCGATGAACAGACCGTCCGGGCCAACGGCCGCGCTGTCCTCGACCGGGCGGTGCGCCGCGACAAGGCCGTCCAGCTCGTCTCCCGCCTCGATCACGTCCGTCCCCAGCCCGTCGACCTTCGCACGCTGACCCGGCTCGGTCACGACCAGCTTCGCGCCCGCCCCCCCCCGCACCCGCACGCTGATGGCCGGTGCGGCGAAGGCCGTGAAGAGCGGCACCTGGACAGCGCCGAGCCGCCACAACGCGAGCAGGACGACGGGAAGCTCGCGCCTCCTGCTCATCAGCACCCCGACCCTGTCCCCCGGGCCGATCCCCCGCGCACGGAGTGCGGCGGCGAGCCTGCGCGACTCGTCCACGAGTTCACCGAAGGTCAGGCGGCGGACATCGAGCTCACTGTCGACGAGGATGAACGCCGTGTCCTCCCGCGGATGCTCGTCGCACAGGACGGACGCCACGCAGAGATCCGGCTGATCGAATCGCCGGCGCAGGTCTGCCACCTCATCCACGACGTCCGGCAGGTCCAGCCATGGTGCGGGGGCGGCCAAGGGGATGTCATCAGCGGCTGGGGCGGCCGGCAGACCGGCCATGGGGTCGGACACTTCGCCTCCGTGGGTCTGGCATCAATGCGAACAGCGCCCACGCCCGAGGAACGCGGCCGGGAGGCTGCGGGTCCACTGTCTTCTCCTGGCGAGGCGGAGCCACACCCCCCCATGGAGGGGGCCGAACTCGTTGCCGATGTCCTGGCCTTCGCTGAGAATGACCTTCCTGCCTTCCCCTCGCCCAGACGTTCCGACCCCACGGCAGGCATGTACGAAGAAGGGGATCAATGAAGATCGCCAATGACCTCCCCCACCGGCTTGACCGAACGGCCGAACGCGTCCGCAAGGTGACAGGTGTCTCCCTGGCCTTCGCAGGCTCCGTCACACCCGCCAACGACCTCGTGCTCGGCAACTTCGCGGGACCGACGGTGGGCGCCCTGCCCGGAGTGATCCTGCGCTACGGCGAAGGACTGGGCGGCCGAGCAGTGGCCTCACGCCGGCCGATCGCGGTGAACGACTACTTCTCCTGTGACCAGATCACCCACCGCTACGACCTCATCATCCGCGCCGAGTGCATCCGCTCCATCGCCGCCGTTCCCGTGGTCGTCGACCGCAGGCCCATAGCCCTGGTGTACGCGGCATTCCGCACCGACGAGATCGTGGGCGACCGGATCCAGGACGGCCTCAAGGACGAGGCCCGCGCACTGGAACAGGAACTCGTCACCCTGCACGCCCTGCGCGGCAGCCAGGAGGAGACGGACGCGGATCTCGGAAGGCTGCGCGAACGCGTTCGGGAGGCGTACACCGAGCTACGGGCCCTCGGCCGACGTGTTTCGGACCCCGCGGTGGAACGGGCGCTCCACGACATCGCGCGACGGCTCACGGAGCCAGGCACCGACGCACGCCCCCTGGACAACCTGACCAGGCGAGAGTTGGACGTGCTCGCTCTCGCGTCCTCCGGGCTGCCCAACAAGACAATTGCTGACCGGCTCGGACTGACTTCGCAAACCGTGAAGAGCTACATGAAGTCCGCGATGTCCAAGCTGCACGCCACCACCCGCCTCGAAGCCGTCGTGATCGCCCGCCGCGCCGGCCTCCTGCCCTGACCCCTTCCACGCGCACGCCCTGCGCCGCCGCCGCCGCAGGTCATCTCCCGCTATCACCGCTGCATGGTCTGACGGGCTGGCGGAGGACGACGCCGCACTGCTCCTGGTACGGGGTCAGCCGGCTCGCCGGCTCACCCCGTACGCTGGGTCAGCGTTCGGTGGCAGCAGCCCGAACGGTGACCGCGTCCCACATCAGCGGCGTGTCGTCGAAGACGACGGCGATCTTGATCTTCTTCCCGGCCGCGATCGTCGTCGGCAGCGTCACGCTGCCCTTCTGACCCTCGTCGAAGGAGACTGTGCCAAGGTCCGTGACCTTCCCGCCAGCCGTGAACGCATAGGCGTGGCCGGTCGTGTTCGCGTGCAGATCCGTGCCCGCGGGATCCGACGCGGCGGCGTTCAGCGACACGGTGGCCTTCTGCCTGACGTTGCTCGTGACCAGGTGCTTCGACCGCTTGAGCTTCGTCAGCTCCGCGGCACTCGGCACCTGTTGGACGAGCTGCCACTCCTGCGAGCCGTCCGTGGCGGCGTTCTGCAGGGTCAGTGGCGCGCCCTTGGACGCACCGGTCAGGTACAGGTTCGTGTTCTTGGACGCCTGGAACTTGTAGTAACCATCGGCGGTCCTGACGACGTTCCAGACTCCTGTGGCGCTGTTGTCGACCCACTGGCCGATCCGCTGGCCGGGCGTCGCGTTCCCCGTCCAGATCCCCGCCATGCGGCCGCCCGACTTGTTCAGCAGGGTCGTGCCGCCCTTCGGCGCGTCCACCACGTGCCAGTACTGGGTGTCCTTGTTCGCCGCCGAGCCACGGTCTTCCATGACGACGTCAGGGACGTCCCCGTTGCCGATGTTCGCGTCGTTGGTCTTGTTCCCGGTGCCGATCACCTGGCCGGTCTTTCGGTTCACCAACTCGTAGTAGGCGCCCTCTGAGTCACCGAGATCGACCTCGGCGTAGGCGAGCGTGGAGGTGCCCTGGTTGTTGAGTATCGAGAGGCGCCCGGTGCCCTCGACGTACTGCAGGTTGCGGCTGTAGCCGTTGCGCGAGGTCGTCTGGTACTCCTTCCACTCGCCGTCGCTGCGTCCGCTCTCATTGACCCAGACGTTGCCGCTGCCGTGGGCGTTGTAGACCAGGCGTCCATCGGGGAGCCTGATGATGACCGGGCTGCCGCCGGTCGCGAGGGGGCGGGAGCCGGGGGCGAGCGGCAGTTTGGTGACGGGGTTGCCCGCGGAGCCCTCGTAGAACTTCAGTGGGTCGTCGGCGACGACGTACCTGGTGTTCTCTCCGCCGCCCCACCACTCGTAGGTGAGGAGCCACTTGCCGTCCGTCGTCGGGACGACGTTCGTCATGCCCGGCCGCCCTCCTCCGATCTCCTTCCTGCCGCCTCCCATGTCGGTGGTCAGGCCCGCGACGTCGAGAACGGGCTCGCTCCACTGCGCGCCGCGGCCGTTCCAGGTCTTGTGGACGAGGATCTGGCCGTGCGAATCCGTAGCCGTTTCGTTCTCCGGATCGACCTTCGCCACGCCGGTGACCGGGTCGTATCCGGTGTAGTCGTTCTCGTCGGAGTAGTAGCAGACGAGCTTGCCGTTGTGGACCATCAGGTACGGCTCCCAGAGGGGATCCACCTGCTTGTACGTGTTCGCCGTGGCGATGTTCCTGCCGATCGCGCCCGCGCTGCCGCCCTGCCAGCCGCCTGTCGCGATGATGTTGAGGACCTTCCACGTCGCACCGTCGTCAGTGCTGGAGTACAGGGCGAGCGCCATGTCGGGGCGGTCCCCGTCGTTGGACGGGATCCAGTTCGGGTCGGCTGCCTTGTGTTCGTTGTAGTAGGCGTCGTCGCCCGTCACGACGCTCGCGAGGAGCAGCGTGCCCTTCTTCAGCTTGCCGACGCTTTGCGGAAGCGCGTAGAGGTACGGGCTCCCCCAGTTGCTCTTGTACTTCGCGTAGCGGGGATCGCTGGAGAGATACGCCGGGGCCTTGACGTCCGACAGGTGCTGCCATGACGTTCCGTAGTCGTCGCTCTTGTAGATCGGGAGCGTCTCCTGGTCGGCGCTTCCCGTCTGCGGCACGACCGTGGCCTTCTCGAACGACGCGACCAGACGTCCGCTCGGCAGCTGCGTCGACTTCGGGTAGATCGCGCAGTTGCCTCTTCCCTTCAGGCATGGCTCGTTGCCGAGCTGGTAGAGGATCCCACCTGTCGGGTTGTATGCCTGCGCACCGCCCATGGGTATCGCCACCAGTGCGGATGCCGCGACGAAGGTTCCCAGTGTCTTGCCCAGTCTTCTTCTCTGCATTGCCTCTCCTTCGAGGTTGATCACGGTGCCCCCGTACCGACGGCCTTCGTCCTAGGCCGTCGGCCTGTCTGCGGCGATGAACACCCGTACGTCCCAGGCGTGGAGCTCCAGCGTCGTGCCTGCGGGTATCGGACCGCTGTCCAGGAGGTCGGACAGCTCGACCGGAGCCGTGACGTGGGCCGGCTCCCAGCTCCAGTTGTGGATCACATGGACTCGGCGTCCGTCGGGGGACGTGCCGGTCGTCGCGGTGACGGTCTCCGGAAGGTCGCGCCACCCGCTGACCGCGGAGGGCACGAGCCACTCGGCCACCGCGTGCGCAAGACTCCGGTTCGGGACCGTGCCGACACAGGTGACGCGGCCCGCGCCGTGGCGGCGGGTGGTGACGGCGGGCCAGCGGCCGAAGTGCGGGTGGTCGTATACGGCGAGGACCTCGGCGTCGGTGACGGTCAGGCCGTCGGTCCAGCGGGTCGCCGTCGCCTCCTGCGGCAGCTGCAGCGGGCTGCCGGACACGGGGCGGACCGGGATGTCGCGCGAGAGGTTGCTGAACTCGTCGTACGTGACTCCCGCGGCCTCGGTGAGGCGTCCGGGTGCCTCTTCATGCCGGGCGCGGGCCTCGTGGTCGGCGTATCCGGTGCGCGGTCCGAGGGCCAGGTGGCCGCCCGCGTCGGCGTAGGCGGTGAGCCAGTCGAGGGTCGCGTCGGCGGCGATGTACAACGCCGGTACGACCAGCACGGGGTGGCGGCCGGCGGCCTCTGCCGGGGCCATGCCCTCCTGCTCGCCACTCGGGTCGTGCAGTTGGCGGGCGTGCACGATCCGCACCTGGCGGCCGGCGTCGAACGCGCCGCGGTAGAAGGGGTCGAAGATGCGGTGGTAGGCGGCGGGGTCGGGGGCGCCGTCGGGGGTCGCGAGCGGTGGGTGCTTCTGCAGCAGCCACTTGCTGGGTGTCGAGTAGACCATCGTGATGTCGGCGTCCGGCTCGATCCCGGCGACGAGTGGGCCGGCGGCCTCGAACTCGGCTCCCAGACGCGCGAGTTCGGCGTAGACGCGACCGGGTTGTCCGCTGTGCGGCAGGACGCCGCCCCAGTAGGTCTCGGCGCCGAAGCGCAGGGTCTGCCACTGCCAGTACTCGATCATGCGGGCGCCGCGTGCCACGTGTGCCCAGGCGGCCTGCCGCCACTGGCCGTCGTAGCCGGGCCGGTTGTCCCAGGCGAAGCCGATGGAGGCCGCGTTGGTCTCGGTGACCAGGAAGGGCTCCTGACGGGAAGAGAACATCCAGTCGGCGGTCTCGTACATCGACCAGACGCCGGTGGTCTTCCAGACCTGCTCGTGGTCCTCGGGGGTGGGGTCGGGGAGCAGGAGGCCGTCTTGCATGTCGTAGTACGGGTTGCCGGAGGCTATGTCGAGGCGGGCGGACAGTTGGTCGTCTACCACTCCCTGGCGGGTGTAGGAGATGCAGGTGGTGACGAACTGGCCGGGGCGCGCGTACTCGCGGACGATGTCGGCCTGCCAGCCAATGAACTCGGTGACCTGGCGGGCCTGGAACTCCCGCCAGGCGACGTCGTACTGGGGCTGTTGGTTGCCGTCCGGGGTCCACAGGTCGGCCCAGGTGGACAGGCGGTGGGACCAGTAGACCAGGCCCCACTCCCGGTTGAGGGTCTCGACGTCCCCGTACTTGTCGCGCAGGTGGTCGACGAAGCGCTGGAAGACGCCTTGGTTGTGGAAGAGGTGCAGTCCCGGTTCGTTGTCGACCTGCCAGCCGATGATCGCCGGGTGGTCGGCGTACCTGGCGATGATCTTGCGGATGACGTGCTCGGCGTGGAAGCGGAAGGCGGGGTGGGTGAAGTCGGCCTCCTGACGGCCGCCCCAGCCGATGCGCTTCCCGGTGGCGTACTCGCCGGTGATCTCCGGGTACTGGCGGGCCAGCCACGGCGGTACGGCGTACGTCGGTGTGCCGTGGATGACGGAGATACCGCGTTCGTGGGCGCCGTCGAGCACCGGCTGCAGCCAGTCGAGGTCGAACCGGCCGTTCTCCGGCTCCCAGGTCGACCACACCGACTCGCCCACCCGGATCACGGTGAAGTTCGCCTCGGCCATCAGGTCGAGGTCGGCCGTCAGCCGTTCGTCGGACCGCGATTCGGGGTTGTACGCAGGCATGTACTCGTGGCAATACGCGGCCCCGAACAGGACGTGGGCGGGTAGATCCGCCATGAAAGACATCTCCGGGAGAGTCGAGGGGGTTACTGCTTGACGCCGCCGGTGGCCAGCCCGCTCTGCCAGCAGCGCTGGAGCAGGAGGAAGGCGATGACGAGCGGCACGATGGAGAGCAGGGAGCCGGTCACGACGAGTGGCAGCATGTCGCTGCTGGCGCCGCCTCCTCCGTTCTGTGCCTGCGCGGCCCAGGAGGAGAGGCCGACCGTGATCGGGTACAGATGCGGGTCGTTGAGCATGATCAGCGGCAGGAAGTAGTTGTTCCAGGTCGCGATGAGCGTGAACAACAGGACGGTGACCAGGCCGGGGGCCAGCAGCCTGAGCGCGATCCGGAAGAAGATCCGCGCCTCCCCCGCGCCGTCGATGCGGGCGGCCTCCAGGAGGCTGTCCGGGATGGCGTCGGCCGCGTAGATACGCATGAGGTAGAGGCCGAAGGGGTTGACGAGAGGGCAGGATGATCGCCCAGGGGGTGTTGACCAGGCCGACCTTGGCGAACAGCAGATAGGTCGGGATCGCCAGGGCGGTGGCCGCGATGGCGCCGAGGATCAGGTTGAACGCGGCGTGGTCGCCGCGGAAGCGGAACTTGGCGAACCCGTATCCGGCGGCGGCCGCGAGCAGGGCGGCGCCGACCGCGCTGACGCCCGCGTACGCGGCGGTGTTGAGCAGCCAGTGGACGAAGACGCCGTCGTCCTGGGTGAAGGTGGCTTTGATGTTCGCCAGGAGCTGCGGGGCGTCGGAGAACCACAGGCCGAAGCTGTTGATCAGGTCCTGGGTGCCCTTGGTCGAGGCGACCAGCAGCCAGAACAGCGGGAGGAGGAAGTAGGTCAGGGCCGCCAGCATGGCGATCGTCAGCGGGGTGCTGCGGCGGCGGGGCGCGGGCCGGCGCCGCCTGGGCGCGGTGGGGGCCGCCGCGGTAGCCGGCGGCTGCAAGGTGGTCGTCACGCGGCCCTCCTGCGGTTCGTGGTGAGCAGGACGACGTAGGAGGCGATGACGATGACCAGTCCGAGGAGGAAGGACACCGTGGCCGCGTAGTTGAGCTGGTTGCCGGTGAAGGCGAGGGAGTAGGAGTAGAGGTTGGCGGTGTAGGAGCTGCTGATGACGTCCGGGGCGATCTTCATCAGCAGGTTCGGTTCGTTGAACAGCTGGAAGCTGCCGATCACCGAGAAGAGCAGGGTCAGCAGGAGCGCCGGCCGCAGCGCGGGCAGCTTGATTGACCGGGCGATCCGCCAGGCGCCGGCCCCGTCCATCGCCGCCGCCTCGTAGAGGTCCTGCGGGATGGTGCGCAGGGCGGCGTACAGGATGATCATGTTGTAGCCGACGAATTCCCAGGTCACGATGTTCGCCAGGCTGCCGAGCATCCAGCTCTCGCTGAGGAAGGCCGGGGCCGGGATGTCCAGTTCCCGGCTCACCTGGGCGAACGGGCCGAAGCCGGGGCCGTAGAGGTAGCCCCACATGAGCGCGGCGACCACGCTCGGGACCGCGTACGGCACGAAGATGCCCAGCCGGATCACGCGCGCCAGCCGCAGCAGACCACTGTCGAGGGCGAGGGGCCGCCAGGGCCAGCAGCAGCACCAGCGGAACCTGGATCACGAAGAACAGGGCCACGCGACCGATGCCGTGCAGGAGGAGGGGGTCCTTGAGGGCGGTGACGTAGTTGTCCAGGCCGACGAAGACGGTGCCGCCGATGAGGCGTTGCTGGAAGAGACTGAGGTAGGCGGCGTAGCCGAGCGGCGCGAGGAACAGCAGGAGGAAGAGGACCAGGAACGGGGCCACGAACAGGGGGCCCGGACCGCCGAGCCGGCGGCGCGGTCCGGCTCGGCGCGGTTTCCGGGCAGGGGCGGCGGCGGTGGCTGCCATGTCAGGCCCCCTTGACCGTGAAGCCCTGGTTCTTGGCGTACGTCGTCAACCGTGACTGCCAGGCGCCGAGGGCTGCGACGGCGTCGGCCCGGTCGGCGAGGGACTTGCCGACGGTCTCGGTCCAGTCCTTCGCCGCCTGGCCCAGGAACGGCGGCCACTGGAACGTGGTCGGGACCGAGTCGCTGATGTCGGCGAAGACCTGGTTGACCTTCTGGCTGCCGTAGAAGGCGGGGGCATCCCTGGTGAAGCTCTCGTCCGCGAGCAGGGCCTTGGTCGCCGGGAAGAAGAACTGCTTGGTGGCGAACATCTTGGCGCTCGCCGGGTCGGTGTTGAGGAACTGGGCGAACTGGGCTGCCGCGATCGGGTTCTTGGTGGAGCGGATGACCGCGGTGGTGGAGCCGCCCCAGTTGCCCGAGACCGGCTTGGCGGCGTCCCACTGCGGCAGCGGCGCCGCCCGCCACTTGCCCGCGGTGGGCTTGGCGGACCCGGAGAGGAACGCCGGGCCCCAGGCGGCGGTGAGCCAGATGGCGTACTTGCCCTTGTTGAACCCGGCGTACCAGCCGTCTGTGAAGTCCGGGTCGGTACTGATGACGCCTTCCTTCGCGAGCCCGCCCCAGTAGCCGGCGAGCTTCTTGGAGACCGCGTCGTCGACGCTGATGGTCAGGTCGCTCTTGCCGGAGGTGGCGTACGGCTTCGCGCCCGCCTGCCAGAGCAGTCCGTGCCAGGCGGCGTGCTCGTTCGCCGCGAGGTTGGTGAGGTAGACGTCCGGGTCGGCCTTGTGGAGCTTTCGGGCCGCGGCCGCGAACTCGTCCCAGGTCTTCGGCACTTGGATGCTGTGCTTGTCGAAGATGTCCTTGCGGTACAGCATGCCCATCGGGCCGGTGTCCTGGGGGATCGCCCAGACTTCGCCGCCGGGTCCGCTGACCTGTCCCCACGTCCAGTCAACGAACCGGTCCTTCAGTGCCGTGGCGCCGTACGGGCTCAGGTTCAGCAGGCTGTCCGTGATCGTGAAGGTGGGGATGGCCTGGTACTCGATCTGCGCCATGTCGGGCGCGCCGGTGCCGGCCTTGAGGGCGGTGCGCAGCTTCGTGTAGTGCGCGACGCCCTGACCGGCGTTGACGACCTTGACCTTGATCGCGGGGTACTTCTGCTCGAAGAGCGCGACTTCCTGCTGGATGTCCGGGACCCAGGTCCAGAAGGTGAGCTGGGTCGGCGTCTTCATCGCCTTGTCGATGTCCGCCTGGCTGACCGGCTCGGTGGCGGCGGAGGAGCCGCCGGAGTCGCTGTCGCCGCTGCACGCGGCGAGTGCGGCACCGAGGGAGACCGCTCCGGTCGCGGCGAGGAACCGCCGACGGCTCATGGAGGACGTGGGTACGAAGGATCTGGGCATGGTTGAACTCCCGCCGATGGGCATGGGCACGGCACGCCTGACGTGGGCGTGTCGCCCGGGTGGGAAGGATGAGGTGTGAGGAGGGGCGAGGCGCGGACGTCGCTACCAGGGCATCGGGGTCGCCGTGTTCGGGTGTGCGTCGCGCGGGCTGTGGCGGGCCCGCGCGTCGCGTGCCTTACAGCGGAAGTCCACGGTCGTGGAGAGTCTTCGAGGAGCGGTGAGCGCCGACGGGCTCACCGCCCGGCCATGAACGGGTGGCGCTCGGGCCGATGAACGTTGATCAGTCGGCGGTGCACGGTCCGTGTTCGGCCGGGGGTGCGGATTCGGCCGGGGGTGCGTGTGCCGAGTCGTTCGAGCGGGAGGCCGTGCGCTGCCCGCGTCCCGGGGTCTTCCGGGCCGGTGGGGGTGAGGTCGAGGAGCGGACGACGAGTTCGACCGGCGGATCGCTCGCCGGTGCCGGATCCTCGTCCGGTTTCTCAATGGCCTGCACGAGGAGCCTGAGCCCTTCCTGGGCCACGGCGTTGAACGGCTGGCGCACCGTGGTCAGTGGTGGAGTGACGTAGGCCGAGACGGGGGTGTCGTCGAAGCCGACGACGCTCACGTCGTCCGGCACACGCAGGCCGGCTTCCGTCAGAGCGCGGATCAGACCGATGGCCATGTCGTCGTTGGCGGCGAACACCGCCGTGACGTCACCGGCGGAGGCGAACTGGCGACCCGCCGCGCAGCCGGACGCGGCGGACCAGTCGCCCTCGATGACGGGCGGCTGTTCCCTGCCCCGTGCCGACAGCGCCGCCCGCCAGCCCTCGATGCGGTCCCGGGCCGCGAACCACCGCTGTGGTCCAGCGACATGATGGACCGTCACATGCCCGAGATCCACAAGGTGTTCGGTGGCCTCCCGCGCAAGTGACTCGGCACCGACCCCCGCGACCACGGTCCGGGAGCCACCGAAAGTCCCGGGCGCGCCGAGGACGAGGACCGGTACGTCGACGCTGAGCGAGACGGATCCCTCGTCTCCCTCGTCGATCGGTTCCGACACGACGATTCCGTTCACACCCTGCTCGAGCAACGACGCCACGGCGCCGGAGACGCCCCCCGGGTCGCCTTCCACCGTGTTCGACACCCGCAGCGCATAACCCGCGTCCCGGGCGGCCCGCTCGATTCGGATGAGCAGTGAGGCGGGTCCGTACAAGGCGGTCCCCAGGGTGACCACCCCGATGGTGCGGGAACGCCCCGACGCCAGTGCCCGGGCCGCGCTGTTCATGCGGTAGCCGAGTTGCTCGGCGGCGTCGAGAACGCGCCGACGCACCTCGGCGGACACGTAACGCTCACCGTTGAGGACCCGCGACACCGTCTTCTGCGAGACGCTGGCCGACCGGGCCACGTCCACGCTCCGCGGCGCTGCAGGGCTACCGCCCCGTCCTCCCACTCGCGTCATTCGTGTCTCCCGATGTCCGGCGGCTGAGATCCTGGCCCGTCACGTTCCGTCATCTGATGTCAACTGGCCGTCATGCGTGACTGCGCTGTCATGACTGCGCAGTCATATCTACGCAGTCGAACAGGAGGTGTCAATCCTTCGCGCAACATCGCGGCAGCCCGGTCCGCGAGGACGAACGCGGGTCAGGATGCGGTAACGATCTCTCAGCCTGCGTACCGATCAACCATCTGAGCAGGCGTTTTCCGACTCATGGGCCACGACGCCTTCGCCCGACACGGCCTCGGCAGTGCCGCCCTCATGGTCATCAGCGCGCTGCACCAGCCCCCGACCAGACGGCCAGCGAGCTCGTCGGTACCTCCTCGGTCTCCCGCGCGACCACCTACCGGACCTCGCAACGCCTCGCCGACCACGGCCTCGTCCACCGCACCGGGGAGACCTGGTCCCTGGCGCCACGGGCCCTGGAGGGCATTGGTGACAGCCATCCTGAGTCTGCTGCCGGCCCGGACGCAGCGCCTGCCCAGGGCTGGTACGAGGTCGCCGAGCGCCATGCCACCAAGGGGGTCGCGGCCAGGCGGAATGCCCGGCCCGCGGCTCAGCGTGCGGCGTACCGAGAGGCGCTGGAGCGGCTCGCGGAACACCGGAGCAAAGCCGTGGTGGTCCTCCGAGACGGCCGCCCTGTGCTGGTCCCCGCGCGACGGCCCGACGAGATCCCGCCCGCGTGGCACGCCCCGAATGGGCGCGTCCTCGACCCGGTCACAGGTCGTCCGGCCGCCGACTGGCGCGTCGCCACTGACGGCCAAGATGGTTCAGCCAGGTGCCGGTCGCGATGTCCAGGCGTTGTCGTCGAGCGGCCAGGAATCGGCCCAGAGTGCGGGCGCGGGGCGCCTCGCGTGAGTCCGCCAGGGTGGCCCAGGCCGGGCCGAGTCCGGCGGCAGGACGGGGACATCGCGGCGAGCGTGAGCGCCTGGGTCCGCCGACTGACGATCGCCGGAGCAGGGCCAACGTAGTAGGAGTGACCCGCAATACCGGTGACTTACCGCGTGTCTGCAGTTCAGGCGTTTGCCGGTGGTGGATTCCAGGCGAAATATCCCCTGGTGGGTGTTGCGGAGTTCGTCACTTCGGGTAATGCACCGCGAAGGCCGGGACGCGGCAACGGAGCTCCCGGCAGGACAGAAGATCCGGCTGTCGGTGAGGGAACTCCGTTGGGTGCTCAGGAATTGAGGAACCGTCTGCGTGGCGCCGGATTCATCCTCCGCTCCAAGGCACCAGAACTGATCTACCAGGCCGCAGCCCTCGGCCCTGCGCCACGGTGCCGGGCCCGGCACCGTGGCGCGGTACGCGCGGGGCTCGATGAACCGGACCGATGCGTGCATCCCGAACTCTTCTCGTTACTCATTGGTCGGGATGTTTGACTCTGGTGAAGTCAGTTGCCCGAGTGAAAACTGAGACGCCCAGAAACCTCCTGCCTGGGCCATTTGGGGCGGCATGCGGACGACATGCCCGCGTGCACCCGGAAGCACTCCTTCCGAACCATGCGGTCCGCGGATCCGTTGGGGCAGGACGGTACGCCGGCAGAGAAAGGGCACACGCACATGCACTCGGTCTCCGATCCAGCCCCGTCGCCGAGGGCGGGCAGCCGCGGGCACAGGCGCGGTTCCCGATGGTTTACAGGGAAGTTCCTGGTGCTATTCCTCGCCGTCGCCACGCTGCTGGGCGGCGCCGCCCTGGTGGCCCCGCAGTTTCAGGAGAAGGCCAGTGCGGCCGGCGACAATGTGGCACCCCGCGCCACGTCGTCACCAGGGGAAAGTAAATTCCTCGAGGAGGTCGCCTGGGACATCGGCAACGGAAACGCCGGCGCGTCCCGCTACACCAGCATGCTCAACGCCGTACGGCAGCGCGCGTCGAGCAACACGTTCCTGCACGACAACACGCACCGCACGCGTCCCGAGGCCAGCAACGAATTCTTCAGCGTCAACATCAGTGTGCAGGACGAGGGAACGAGCACCCCGAACCAGATCCGGGTGCTCATCCGCGCCAGCGACCTGTTCGTCGTCGGCTGGCTCAACCAGAACGAGAACATCTACAATCAGCTCGAGGCTGGCACTCCCGTCCTCGGTACGGACGTCACGCCGCGCGCCACCCCCTTTAGCGGCAGCTACATCGATCTGGAGCGCCGGGCCGGCGACCGCGCGAACATCCCGCTCTCTCCCAACTCGGCCCGGCAGGCGGTCCGCGACCTGGCCAGGAGCGGGTCCAGCGCAGCCCAGCAGGCCCGCGGCCTGATCGTTCTCATCCAGGCGATCTCCGAGGCCGCCCGGTTCCGCCCGATCGAGAACCTGTTCCGCAACACCTACACCACCGAGGCGGCGCTTCCAGAGGGGCACATCCTGGACCTCGAGAACAGCTGGGACCCCATGTCCGAGATCGCCAACCGGGAGGTCAACAACCCGAACGACCAGCTCACCCAGGAACTCATGCGCCGGCACAAGAGCATGCTGGATGAGCTCCAAGTCTTCACTCCCAGGAATGTGCTCACCTTGGTACTCGCGATAGCGCTCTTCAGCCCTATCAAGTGACGCCCCGGCCGGCCGGTAGATCGGCGGCCCGGCCGCCCACGGCGCTGACGTCCACCCGGTGGGTCGGGCGAAGAACTCCCCGACGGCACCAGAACCTTGTGGCCGTCGGGGAGTGACTGCTGGTTCGGGAGCGATTGCCTGAAAAGGCATCCGCCATCGCGACGACTACCTGAGGCCCTCGACAGCGAGCGCGGTCTACACGGCGGCGGGTGCACGGCTCTCCCCGAATCACTCGCCGACACGTACCCCGTGGATCGGCAGGAGGCGGGGTTGAGGACGAGCGCCACGACCCCAGACAAGGACTCGGGGGCACCGCCGCGGCTCCACGTCCCCACGACAGCCGGACCAGGATGGCACCGCTCGACCTTCCCGAGGATCCCAGGGCGGCAGCGGAGGCCCGCGAACATGTCGGAAGACAGCTCGCGCGCTGGCATGTGGACGACCTCGTCATGAGACGACCGAGTTGCTGGTGAGCGAGCTGATCGGCAACGTGTGTCGCCGTTCCTTGAACCGTGGTTCAGCGACCGCCGACAAACGTGATCCGACACGCCGAGGACCCCATACGACTGAGACTGCTGCGCGGCGCATCGCTGATATGCGAGGTCTACGACGGCAGCCTCACCTCGCCCCGCATCCCGCGCGCGGGCTTCAACTACGAGGGGTCGTGGGCTCCATCTGGTGGCTGCCGTGTGAAATGGGGCAACGTCAGTGCCAAGCATCTTCTGTTCGAGTTCCCTCAGTGCGAGAGCGCCTCCCCTCGTACTGGTGCTGGCCGCTGATATCGCTGTCACAGAAGACTCGGCGGCCTTCGCCCAACTGGAGATCAGCCGCGGCAGACCGCCCCTGCTGACGGCGGTGGTGTGCCAGCTGGCGGCGCAGGCGGTCGACGACGCCCTGGACCTGTTCGCGGTGCTTATGGCGAACCGGCTGATCAGCCCGGCCCGCCGGGCCTCGGACCGGGACCGCCTGGCGATGCTGCCGCAGCTGGAGAAGGCGGCCCGCATCCTGGCGAAGCGTCGAAGATCCTCATCGAGGAGCTGGACCTGGTCGCCGAGGCTGGGACGGACGTCGGCGCCCTGTGGGCGGCCGTGGAGGAGGCCGTGCCGCGTACGGCGGTCGCCGGGGCGGTCGCGACCGTCGAGGCCCTGGTGCCGGAGGACGACGGGTCGGCCGAGGCGGCGATGCGGGAGAAGCTGGCCCTGCGCTACAACACCGTGCGCCCGTTCCTGTCTCTGCTGGGCGAGTCGGACGCGCTCGGCGCCTCTCCGGCCGGTCGGCGGGTACTCGCCGCGGTGCGCCTAGGGAACCCCGTCTCCCCAGCTCACACGCCGTGACCGCCCACCCCAGGGCTGTGATCAATCTCATCGGCACTTTCTGCACCGCAACTATTAACACCCGTTGTCCATGAATCGCGCGCGCTGTGCTCCATGCGCTGAAGTTGCGGGGCGGCCTCCTCGTGGACGAACTGGGCATGCTGGCAGACCAGTCGAACTGGTCTTCGTTTAACCGTGTGCTGGGCGGTGTGTCGGTCATGGCCTCGGAGGTGATGGCCGGACTGCGCAGAAAGTCCGTGGTCACCAGCCAAGGACACTCGCCCACCTCAGGCCGCTCACGCCGGGTGGCGCCGACCGCGGCGGCATCGGCCGAACGGTCGAGGGGCGCCGTCCGAACCCTGGCCGTATGGCCGAGGTGCGCGCCCATGGCCGCAGGCAGGGTGGAGCTACTTCCTCCGCTGCGCCTGGCGTGTGCCTCGGCCGATCGGCCGAGGCACGGCTGACCGCTTCTCCTTACAGTGACCGATGCGAACCTCCTGCCTGCGACTGCCTACCCCACCACGACGCGGACCCGCTGGCAGGGCTGCCTGCGTGCGCTGGGTATCACCACGCTGGTCCTGCTGACCGCCACGGAACGTGCTCATCGCGACGCCAACGACAAGACGCGGAGGGCCAGAGAATGGGGCTCGCGCTGGTTGTAGCGCTGCGCATGACGCCCGAGCGGATGCAGCAGTATCTGGATCTGGATCGGGAGATAGCCGCGAGCCGAGGTCTGTACATCCCAGGCAGGGGGCAGGGTCTGGGGGTTCATGATCCGGACCGGGAGGGCGGCCATGTCGACCGCGAGCGCCGGTCGTGGCGGCTTGTCCTGCCGGAGGAGCGGCTGCGGCTGGTGGCCCCGCAGTCGACCGGTGTGCAGTTCACCGACTGGGACACCGGCTTTCGCCGGACCTTGAGGGGCCGATAAGGGAGACTCGGCATACCCATGCTCGGCATGAGTGCCATGGCTGTGTTGCGATCCTATTGTCGTGGCGTACCCCCGCGCCCAGACTCGGAGCAGGGTTGTGCGTACCCGTTCTGCCAGGCCCAGGCCGCGATCCCGACCCGGTTCCGGGCGGCCAGTTTGAGCTGGACGCTCGACAGGTGGGTCTTGACCGTAGAAAGGGAGACGTACAGCTCGGCGGTGATCTCGGCGTTCGTGCGGCCGAGGGCGACCAGGCGGACGACATCGAGTTCGCGGTCAGTGAGGGGTTCCGCGTGCGGGGCCGCCAGCTTTGCCGGGGTGGCGCAGGCGGCCTTCGGGGCGGTGATGTGCTTGAGGAGGCGGACCGTGACCGACGGCGAGACCAGCGAGTCACCAGCGGCAGCGGCACGGACGGCCTCCACGAGGAGCGTCGGCCCCGAGTCCTTCAGCAGGAACCCGCAGGCGCCACCGCGCAGTGCCCCGTATACGTACTCGTCGAGGTCGAAGGTCGTCACCACGACCACCCGCATGGGGTCGGCCGCCTCGGGCCCCGCCAGCAGCCGGGTCGCCTCCAGCCCGTCCAGCTTCGGCATCCGGATGTCCAGCAGGCACACGTCGGGTCGTTCCCGACGGGCCAGCGCCACGGCCTCCTCGCCATCGGCGGCCTCGGCGACCACGGTGATGTCGGGCTGGGCGTTGAGGAAGAAGCGGAAGCCGGTGCGGACCATCTCCTGGTCGTCGGCGATCAGTACCCGGATGGGCACCCCGTTGGCGGTTGTGGTCATGGCAGGATCATGCCTCACATGCAGGGGGCGTCGGGGCGGTTCCTCCGTCGGTACGGTGTCAGTCCGCCGTCTGTGCCCGGATCGTCCCTCGCCTTCTGTAGCAGCGGCCTGCTGCCGGCGATCGCGGCGAGCATAGCCAGCGCGCCGACGGCCACGCGGACCGCCAGTTGCGCGGCGCCGGAGTTGTTGATCGTGGTGCCGACCACCTTGTTGAGCTGCACGTCGCCCAGCTTGTCGATGCGCTCGCCGCGCAACTGCACCTGGCTGTCGTCGAGGCGGATGATCCCCGCCAGGGAGTGCAGCAACGTGGACTTGCCGGACGCGGACGGGCTCGTGATCGCCGGAGCGTCGCGCTCGCCGACCTCGACGTCCATGCCGGTGGTGGAGCCGTACTTCTTGACGAGGCCGTAGCTGGCGATGGACTACCACCGCAGCGTCGCCGTGAGCGACATCCGTTGCAGTGAGCGCCTGGCCATCGTCGCCGACCTCCACGACTTCGTCGCCCACCACATGACCGGCATCCTCGTGCAGACGCAGATGGCCCGTATGATGGCGGCCACCCAGCCACGGGAACTGGACCCTGTCCTTGCCGGTATCGAGCGTGCCGCGACCGAGGCCGTCGCCTCGATGCGGCGCACGGTCGGTGAGCCGGGCGGTGGTGTGGAACGCCTTCTTCTTATTGGTGAACGCCGTGAACGGGACTTCGGTGATCTCCGCGTCGGAGATCCAGCGTTCCTCCTCGGCGTCTCAGACGGCGGCGGCATACATGACCGGCGTCCAGGCATCCTCGCCGATGGTGGCGATGGCCTCGCGGATTTTCCTCCTGACCGCGACGGCAAGGGAGAAGCGTGCACCGGGCCGTGCGGCAGAGTTGATGGGGCACGCACCCCGCCGAACAACCGGGCCAGCCCACCGTGACGCAGCACGTCCAGATCATCGATGCTGTCCGCCCCGGCCGCCATCCCGCCCACGATGCTCATCGTCTTCGCCTCGGCGGCAGTCCCGGCGCCGTTTTTCGCGCCGGTCAGCTTCACCTTCTCGGCCACCAGAGCGGGCAGGCCGCACCGCACGGCTGTGACGCGGGCACTGGCCCAGGCGGATCTGCAGGCCGCCGATCACCTCTGCCGGAGCGGAAACCATCGCCCCTGCTGGGCAATGGCGCCGGGGAGCGTCGCGGGTGCCGGCCAGCATGACGCGGTACAGCTCGGCGTACGAGATGTAGATCCGGGCCATCGGGCGGTACCCGACACCTGGGTGCCGAGTGTCAACCTCGCTCGGCTTCTTGCCCTTGGCTGCGGCTTTGGCGTTCTTCGTGTCCCCAACACCCGGCGGGTCGTTCGGTTGCTTCGGTCGGTGGAATCAGTTGGCTCGGGCGTCTCGCTGCAGCGACCGGGTTCAGTCCCGTTCCGATGTGGGCGGTCTGGTCAGCTCGAACCAGACCGACTTGCCGTGCCCGCTGGGAGAGTTGCCCCAGGACGAGGCCAGGGCGTCGACGATGAGCAGTCCACGGCCGTGTTCGGACTCGCGGTCGGTCTCACCGGAGGCGAGCACGGGTGTCGGCAGTGGAGGCCGGGGGTCGGAGTCGCGCACGTCCACGCGCAGCCGGTCGGCGTACTCGCGCAGCCGGATCTCGACCTCGCTGTCGGCGTGGACCAGTGCGTTGGTGACCAGTTCGGTGACGGCCAGCTCGAGATCCGACAAGAACGCTTCCCAGTTCCACTTCCGTGCCTGTGTGCGCAGGAAGCGGCGGACGTCGGCGACAGCGCGCAGATCGTGGCGCTGGACGAACGTGCGTCCCACCCGCTGGCGTCGGTCGGCGCGAAGCCCCGGGAAGTGTGCGATCAGCAGCGCGGTGTCGTCGTCCCGCCGGTCGTCGGCGCCGGTGGTCTCGAGCAGGTGGTCGGCCAGTACCTCCAGCCGCAGGTCGCCGGACGCCGCGAGGCGTGCGTGCAGCGCGGCGACTCCCTCGTCGAGGTCCATCGAGTGGGAGTGCACCAGTCCGTTCGTGTACAGCACCAGGACGGTCCCCTCAGGGAGCGGGATCTGTACGGACCGGTAGGAGGTGTCAGGCCACACGCCCAGCGGTGCCCCCTGGGGGAGATCGGGCGGCGCGAAGCGATCGCTGGGGCGGCCGAGCAGCGGAGCCGGATGCCCGGCGGAGAAGATCTCGGCGGTTTCGGCTTCCAGATCCAGCCACACGCGGCAGCACGTGGCGAGCAGGTCGATGCCGAGGTCCGTGAGGAGCCGGTTGGTGCGGGTCAGTACGTCTGCCGGACGGTGGCCTTCGGCGGCGTAGGCGCGGATCGCGGTGCGGATCTGGCCCATCGTCGCGGCGGCGCGGGGCGTGTGCCCTTCGACGTCGCCGATGACCAGGCCGACGGTGCCGTCAGGCAGGTTGACCACGTCGTACCAGTCGCCGCCGACGGCCCCCTCTCGCCGGTGTGACGTAGCGGGTGGCGATGTCCACTTCGCCGTGATGCGGGAGAGCGTGGGGCAGGAGGGCCCGCTGAAGTTCCTGGGCCAGCCGGTGCTCGCCCTCAAACCGCCGGGCCCGGCCTATGGACTGGGCCAGTAGCTGTGCCACCGTGGCCAGGGCGGCTCGCTCGTCCGCAGGGAAGTCGTGCTGGTGGTCGAAACCCAGGGCGAGGGTTCCTGTGTCATGGTCGTCCATGGCCAGGGGGAGCAGGCAGTAGGCCGAAATCGGTTCGTCCGTCTCCGCGGACTCGAAGAAGAGGGGCCGGTCCACGGGCGGTCCGTGTTCTTCGAGGGACGGCTCTTCCGCGAGCGTGCCCGTCGCGGCTCTGGTGAGCCGTGCCGCGAGCATGCGGCTGGATCCGCTGTAGCCGAGCAGCCGTGGTCGTCCTTCATCGACGACCGAGAGGGCGAGGCACTGGGCTCCGAAGGGTTCCATGATTCGTGCGATCGCCGTTTCAACGACGTCCTGAAGGCTCGGAGCCTGGCTGAGCTGCGCGGCGAGCCGGGTGATCCGGTGAACGAGGGACAGACTCGCCGACTCGAGCAGAGTGTCCTGCTCCGTGGGCCTGGACAGGATGAATCTCGGCCCCCGGGGGTCCCGCCTGCGCGGGGACAGGCCGCCTCGTCGCCGCAGACTGCGGGCGAGTTCCTGTGCCAGGGTCTCGCAGCGGTTCCGCACTCGTGCGGAGACGCCCGTCCGGTCGACAGGGTCGGCCCAGATCAGGACCAGGACCCCGAACGACCGCCCCTCGTGGCTGACCAACGGTGTGGCGACGATCGCATACGGGAACGGCATGGCCGGGCGGACACCGCTGGGGGTCTCACTCCGCACGCGTACGCACTGGCGGCCCGTGCGGTAGGCGACGGATCCTGTGTACCGCTCGTCGTCCACCGGGTGGGAGTCCGCCACGGTGAAGATCGACAGGGGACCACCCACTGCGACGACGTTGGCCAGCGTCCGGCCGTCCTCGAGCGGGACCATCGCGGTACCGGCGGTCGCCCCGAGCTCATGCACCGCCTGTTGCAGCGTCGCGGCGAGCACCCGGTCCTCGGCGCTGAGAGCCTTGCCAGGGCCTGCTGAGCTCGCCGGATTCCCCTCGCCTTCCATGGCCGCTTCACGAAGCCGATGCTCCTTAAGCGAGGCTATACCTCGTCGCCATGGCGGTCGCGTCGGCCGGTTTGTCCACGAAGGCCCGCCGTCAGCATCCCGTTGCGTGAAGACCGCGGCTGCCTGCTCCGGCGCACAGCGCCAGCCTACGCCGACAAGCCAGGGTCCTGAACGTGGGCAACCACCGCACCGCTGACGGGGCCACGCCGTGAGAGTAACGCCAGGAAACCGGCTCTGACCTCCGTGAATGGAACGTTTTCCGCGCACAAAGATGCGTCAGCTCGTCGTTGACCGCCACTCCTCGGCGGGGTCAGGGTGAGGGAGCCGGACCGGATGCCTGACACCACATTTCCGGTCCCTCATTTTCCGGTCATCGAACTGAGCGCAGGAGGTCGTGATGCTCCACACGGACACCCGTGAAACCACCGAGTGCGGGGAGTACGAAGCGGCTGCCGCCACCACGACCGTGTCGGCCGCACCGGCGGCCGGCCACGAGCTGTTCTTCCAGCGGTGCCTCTGGTGCGGCACCCCCGCCTACCGACGGTCGTTCTGCCGGGCCTGCGGATCCACGGCCCTCCGACGCGAGCGCAGCGCCGGCGCCGGAGCCGTCGTCCGCCGAACCGGCCACGCTCCGCATCACACGTGGTTCGTCGCGATGGACGAAGGCTTCAACCTGCTCTGCCAGGTCACGGGGACGGCGCCGGTCGTAGTCGGGATCGGCGCCAGGGTGAGGGTCGTACGGACGGCCGCCCCTGTCGGTCAGGGCCTGCCCGTCGTCGAGCTCACCCACCCGGCGACGTCTTTGGAGCGCTGGTGGTGAGGGCTGACGGCTCGGACGGAGCGGTGTTCGCAGGCCGGTACGACGAGAGAGGAGGGTGCATGGGCACCCAGTACGACGCGCCGGACGAACGGGCCGGCACCGGCCGCGAAGGTGCGGGGCGCGGTGCGCTGGAAGGGCTGCGCATCGCCGACTTCTCCCGGGTTCTCGCAGGGCCCTACGCCACGATGCTCCTCGCCGATCTCGGCGCCGAGGTGGTGAAGGTGGAGAGGCCGGGTGCCGGGGACGAGACCAGGGCCTGGCACCCGCCGGCGGACCACGATGGCACCTCTACGTACTTCCTGAGCGTGAACCGGAACAAGAAGTCCGTCGTCCTGGACCTCACGACCGAGGCCGGTCTGGAACAGGCCCGTGCCCTGGTCGCCGAGTCCGACGTGCTGGTGGAGAACTTCCGTCCCGGCACGATGGAGCGGCTGGGGCTCGGCCCTCACGAACTGCGCGCCCGGCACCCGGGGTTGGTCTACTGCTCGATCAGTGGCTTCGGCAGCGGTGCGGGCGCGGCGATCCCCGGATACGACCTGCTCGTGCAGGCCGTCGGCGGTCTGATGAGCGTGACCGGAGACGCGGCCGGGGAGCCGGTGAAGGCCGGCGTGGCACTCGTCGACGTGATCACCGGCCTGCACGCCTCGCTCGGCATTCTCGCCGCCCTCCGCCATCGGGACGCCACCGGGGAGGGCCAGCTGGTCGAGGTGAACCTGCTCGGCTCGCTGCTGTCAGCCATGGTTAACCAGGCGTCGGCGTTCGCCGTCGTCGGCGTGGTGCCGGGCCGCCTGGGCAACGCGCACCCCAGCATCGCCCCGTACGAGACCTTCCCGGCCGCCGATCGCCCGATCGCGATCGCGGTGGGCAACGACCGGCAGTTCGCGGCGCTCGCCGAGGTCGTCGGGGATCCCGGTCTCGCGCTGGAAGACCGCTTCCGCACCAACGCCAGCCGCGTCGCCCACCGCGACGAACTCAAGGAGCTGCTGACCGAACGGCTGGGCGTCGCCGGCGCCGACCACTGGTCTGCCGTCCTGCTGGCCGCGGGCGTGCCCGCCGGACCGGTCAACACCCTCGACGAGGCATTCGCCTTCGCGGCGAAGCTCGGCCTTCCCGGCATCGTCGACATCCCCGCCGCACCCGCCGACAGGGCGGAGGGCAGGCCCTCCCGTCAGGTCGCGAGCCCCATAGCGCTGAGCGGCACACCCGCGCAGTACCGCCTGCCGCCACCACGCCTCGGTCAGCACACCGCGGACATCCTCGACCGTCTTCCCGAATCCGCCACCGAACCGGAGGGACCGGCCACGTGACCGATCCCCGCCTCGACACCAGCACCCCGACCTCACCCACCACCGTCACCGCCAGGAGCCCACGATGAGCCGCAAGCCGATGAAGGACCCCCTCGACCTGCTCGACCTCGCCTCCACCCTCACCGACGAGGAACGGGAGATCCAGGCCACCGTCGCCAAGTTCCTCGCCGACCGGGTGCGCCCGCACCTCGGCGAGTGGTTCGAGAACGCGCACTTCGCCCGCGAACTCGCCCCTGAACTCGGCAAGTTGGGCGTACTCGGCATGCATCTGGAGGGCTACGGCTGCGCCGGCACCAACGCCGTCTCCTACGGACTGGCCTGCCTGGAACTCGAGGCGGCAGACTCCGGTTTCCGCAGCTTCGTCTCCGTGCAGGGCTCGCTGTCGATGTTCTCCATCTGGAAGTGGGGTTCGGAGGAGCAGAAGCTTCAGTGGCTGCCCCGGCTGGCCGCCGGTGAGGCGATCGGCTGCTTCGGTCTGACCGAGCCCGACTTCGGCAGCAACCCCGCAGGGATGCGCACCAGGGCCGTCCGCGACGGCGACGACTGGATCCTGAACGGCTCCAAGATGTGGATCACCAACGGCGGCATCGCCGATGTGGCCACCGTCTGGGCGCAGACCGAGGACGGCGTCCGCGGCTTCCTCGTCCCGCGCGGCACACCCGGCTTCACCACCCAGGACATCAAGCAGAAGATGTCGCTGCGCGCCTCGATCACCTCCGAGCTGTACTTCGACAACGTACGGCTGCCGGAATCGGCGCGGCTGCCGCTGGCGGAGGGCCTGCGCGGACCGCTGTCCTGCCTGAACGAGGCCCGTTTCGGCATCCTGTTCGGCGCGGTCGGCGCCGCCCGCGACTCGCTCCAGGCGGCCATCGAGTACGCCGACTCCCGCGTGCAGTTCGACAAGCCGATCAGCGCCTTCCAGCTCACCCAGAAGAAGCTCACCGACATGAGCGTGTCCCTGGGCAACGCCGCACTGCTCGCCGTCCACCTGGGCCGGCTCAAGGACCAGCACCGCATCCGGCCCGAGCAGATCAGCGTCGGCAAGCTCAACAACGTGCGGGAAGCGATCGCCATCGCGCGCGAATGCCGCACCGTGCTGGGGGCCAACGGCATCTCCCTGGAGTACTCACCGCTGCGCCACGCCAACAACCTGGAGTCGGTGATGACCTACGAAGGCACCAACGAGATGCACACGCTGGTCGTCGGTCAGGCGATCACCGGATACCCGGCGTTCCGCTGACCACCCCGGCTGAAGGAAGACGCCCGTGAACATCGTCGTACTCGTCAAGCAGGTCCCGGACACCGGAGCCGAACGCACCCTGTCCGCCGACGACCACACCCTTGACCGCGAGGGTGCCGACCTGGTGCTCGACGAAATCAATGAACGCGCCGCGGAAGAGGCCCTGCGGCTGAAGGAGTCGTCGGACGCCGAGGTCACCGTCGTGTCCATGGGACCCGACTCCGCACTCGACGCCATCCGCAAGGTACTGGCGATGGGTGCCGACCGCGCGATCCACATCTGCGACGACCGGCTCCCCGGCGCCGACGTGGTGACCACCGCCACGGTGCTGGCGGCCGCCGTACGGACGGTGAAGGACGTCGACCTGGTCCTGGCGGGCGACACGACCACCGACGGACAGGCGAGCGCGGTCCCCGCCATCGTCGCCGACCTGCTCGGTCTGCCGCAGCTGACGCATGCGCGCGAACTGGACGTGGACGGGGGACGCGTGCGAGCCGAACGCGAGACCGACAGTGGCGAGGCGACGCTGGAGGCATCACTGCCCGCGCTGGTCAGCGTCACCGAGAAGATCAACGCACCGCGCTACCCCTCGTTCAAGGGGATCATGGCCGCCAAGAAGAAGCCGGTGGAGACGGCCGACCTCGACGACTTGTTCCCCGACGCGGATGACACCGGGTTCCGAGTGACCCGCACCCGCGTGGTGGAGGCCGTCCCGCGTCCGGCCCGGACCGCAGGGATCCGTGTCACGGACGACGGCTCGGCCGGCCGGCAGCTCATCGAACACCTGATTGCCCAGAAGCTCCTCTGAATCGAATCGCTCCGCAACAAGAAGCAGGCACCCCATGCCCGATGTCCTCGTCCTCGTCGCCCACGACGGGGAACGTGTCCACAAGTCCACGTACGAACTCCTGGCCGCCGCACGGCGGTTGGGAGACCCGGCCGCAGTCGTCGTGGGAACCCCCGGCACAGCGGCCCGCCTCGCGGAGTCTCTGGCCCGGTACGGTGCCACAACCGTCCACGCTGCGGAATCCACCGACGCGGCCGACTTCCTGGCCACGCCCGCTGTCGATGCCCTTCACCACGCGGTCCGGGAAGCCTCTCCCGCCGCTGTTCTGGTCTCCGCGACGGCGGACGGCAACGAGGTGGCCGGACGTCTCGCCGCGCGGCTGGACGCCGGGCTGCTGATCGACGCGGTCGACCTCGACTCCTCCGGGGTGGCCACCCAAATCGTCTTCGGCGGGTCGTATACTGTGCGCTCGCAGGTCACCCATGGTGTACCGGTGATCACCGTACGCCCGGGGGCCTTCGAACCGGAGGAGCGTCCGGGGCAGGCCGTGCAGCGGACGCTCGCCCTGCCGACGGCCGACCCCGCCGCGTCCGCTCGTGTCACTGCCAGGCGCGCCGCACCCACCGGCGACCGGCCGGGGCTCACCGAGGCGAGCGTCGTCGTCTCCGGCGGCCGTGGTGTCGGGGGAGCGGAGGGCTTCAAGCTGGTGGAGGAGCTGGCCGACGCCCTGGGCGGTGCGGTGGGCGCCTCGCGCGCCGCGGTCGACGCCGGCTACTACCCGCACCAGTTCCAGGTCGGGCAGACCGGAAAGTCCGTCTCCCCGCAGCTGTACGTCGCCCTGGGTATCTCCGGGGCCATCCAGCACCTCGCCGGGATGCAGACCTCCAAGACGATCGTCGCCGTCAACAAGGACCCGGAGGCCCCCATCCTCGGCCTCGCCGACTACGGCGTGGTGGGAGACCTGTTCGCGGTGGCGCCCCAGCTCACGCAGGAAGTGGCAGCCCGCCGCACAGCCGGCTGACGTGGTGCGCCGTCGGCTTGGGAGCAGGGGGTGCTCGGCTGGGCGGTGGTAGATCCTCCAAGCCCTCGCACAGCGCCGGCCCTCCACCGACTGCCTGTGCGACAGGGCCCAACCCCACCCGGACCAGCCGACACCACCTCGACGAAGCGGTGACGTACCCATGCCCACTGACCATGCCTGCCAGAGTGCGGCTGAATCGGCCGCACAGGCCCTCGACTCGCTCCGCCCCTTCCTCCAACCCGGCTCTCCACGCGGGGCGGGTGGGTTCGACGACTGGGCGACGGGAGCGGCGGCCCTGCTCGTCGTTCTCGCCGGCCTTCAAGCCGATCGGCCCGGTGAGCTGACACTGTGGCACGCCCGCATCGGCGATCAGCTCCACGATGCCCTCGGCCTGCCCGTCGCCGGGGCCGAGGGACTCCGGCCGGTACTCCGACCACGGGGATGGGACGCCGTGGCTGCTGTGCAGCACGAGGCACGAGAGCTGCTGACCGGCCTGGCGGGCGTCGGCCGCCCGGGCGGGCCGGTCGAGCTGTCGAGACAGCTGGACCTGGTGGAGGACGCGTGCGCCGGGGCTCTGCGGCGGATGGCAGTCCCGCCGGAGGCGGCGGTGCGATGCGCCGCGGCGTTGGCGGAGGCCGCCGGTTCGCTGTTCGGTCTGCACCCCTGTCTCTTATCCACATCTCCTGGCCAACGAGACAGTCAGAAAACTCGTATGCCGTCTGCGTCTTGGCTAACAAAAAACTACTGGGTGGTGTCTGCCGCGTGACAAAAAAGGGGATTCTAT
>NZ_JARGEF010000400.1:0-4249 GCF_033794725.1 Streptomyces sp. ID05-39B
GCGCGGGGCAGGGGACCGGGGGGCCCGCCGACAGTCCCGCCAACCGGCTCCAGGCCCTCTTCGAAGGGCACCGGCTGACGCCCACCCAGCGGCGCATCGCGCACAGCATGGTGCGCCGCGCCTTTGACGTGCCCTTCCTGTCCAGTGTCGAACTGGCCGAACTGGCCGGGGTCAGCCAGCCCTCCGTCACCCGCTTCGCGGTCGCCCTCGGCTTCGACGGCTACCCGGCCCTGCGCCGGCACCTGCGCGAGGTCGCGCCCGCCGAACAGAGCGCGGGCTCGGCGTCGTACAACGAGTACCAGCAGGCCGTCGAGGCCGAGATCGAGAACCTCCGGCACCTCGCCGAGGTGCTCGCCGACCCGCGGCCGGTGCAGAAGGCCGGACGGCTGCTCGCCGCCTCCCGGCCGCTGCCGGTCCTCGGGCTGCGGGCCGCCGCCTCCCAGGCGTACGGCTTCGCCTACTTCGCCGCCAAGGTCCACCCGGACGTCCGGCTGCTGCACGAG
Source organism: Streptomyces sp. ID05-39B (assembly GCF_033794725.1). Classification (NCBI taxonomy): domain Bacteria; kingdom Bacillati; phylum Actinomycetota; class Actinomycetes; order Kitasatosporales; family Streptomycetaceae; genus Streptomyces; species Streptomyces sp. ID05-39B. The sequence goes on from NZ_JARGEF010000400.1 coordinate 504, forward strand.
GGCGGCACGATGATCCACGACCGGATCGACGCGGCCGTCCGCGCGGGCGCCTCCACGCTGCTGTGCTTCGCGCTGCCCCGCCACCCGCGCGAGGTCCTCGACACCCTCGCCTACGCCAAGGAGGCCGGGCTGACCGTCGTGACGGTCGCCGACTCCGCGTTCGCGCCGGTCGCCAAGGTCTCCGACCTGCTGCTGCCGGCCGCCGTCGGCACCGGCCTCGCCTTCGACACCGCGTGCGCGCCGATGCTGCTCGGCCGGGTGCTGCTGGAGGCCATGTGCGACGACCTGCCCGACGCGCAGGCCCGGCTGGAGGAGTTCGACGCGAGGGCCGCGGTGCGGGGCCTGTTCGTGGAATGAGCCCACGTTCTCGGGGTTTTTCGTGCCGTTCTCATTGTCGTCTCACGTTCACTCGCTAATCTGCTCGATCGGAAAAGGATGCGAGTCATCCAGGCGACGAGGAGGCGGAACGTGGCACGCGGAGGTCAGGGACTGGCTCGGGTGGCCGTCGTCGTACGGGCCGGGGCCGCGCCGTTGTGGTGGTGCGGAGTGGTCGCGGCCGGTGTCGGCGTACTGCCGTCCGGGTTCACGGGACGGCGGATCGGGGTGATGGCGGGGGCCGCGCTGTTCATCGTGGCGGCGGCCGTGGTGGCACTCGTGCGGCGCAGGCGGTACACCGCGCTCGCCCGTGCCGCCGTCCGCGCGAGCAAGCACGATGTGCTCCAGGACCGCTCGGTGGCGGTGCGCAACTGGCGCCGCGGTCACCGCTGGTGGCTGCTGCTCGCCTTCGCCGCCGCGCTGGGCAGCGCTTTCGCCGTGCCCGCCGCGGCCGGCCTGCTGCTCGCCGGGTGCGGTACGGGGCTGCGGCTGAAGGCCTCCTGGATCGGGCGGCTGGAACGGGCCGGGGACGCGCTGCTGTGGGTGCGCGTCGACTGGCTCGCCGGGAACGGCGGCCGTCCGGCCGGCAAGGCGGTCAAGTCGTACCGCAGCACGGGCATCGCGGCGGGCGACGCGGCTCCGGGCGGAGCGCGCCGCCGCACCGCGGCACTCGTGTAGTTCTCGTTCAGGACCTGGGGGGTCCGGTGGACCTGTCGGACCTGGTGGGTCCGGTGGGTCAGACCTCCAGGTCCTCCTCGATCCGCTTCAACTGGTGGCGGGCCATCGCCAGGTTGGCCCGCTTGGCGTCCAGGACCAGGTAGAGGAAGAGACCGTTGCCGCCGCGCCCGCCGATCAGGCGGATCAGGTGGTACTGGTCGGACAGCGTGATCAGGATGTCCTCGATCTGGGCCTTCAGCCCGAGGTGCTCCATCGTGCGCATCTTGGAGCGCACCACGTCGGTGTTGCCCGCGGCGGCGACGTTCAGGTCGAACGTCTTGCTGCCGCCGAGCGTGCCCAGCGCCATGCCGCTGGTGTAGTCGACGAGCGCGACGCCGGTGGCGCCCTCGATGGAGGCGAGAGCTTCTTTGAGCGCGGTTTCGGTGTTGGCCATGACTGGTCCTCGGTTCCCTTCGACTTCGGTGTACTACGGATTCGGTGGTGTTACGGAAATTCGGTGGTGCTACGGGGATTCGGCAGTGGTACGTGGTGCTGTCGCGGTACGCGGTTCGGTGGCCGCAGGTGGTTCGGTGGCCGCAGGTGGTGCGGTGGCCGTACGTGGTTCGGCGGCGGTGCTCGATTCGGCGGCGGTGCCGGGTTCGGTGGCGGTACGGGGTCCGGTGGTCGTGGGGCGCGGGGTGCGCGCACTCCTGGTCCGGGCGGTGGCCGTCCGTGCGGGAGCCGTCCTGGCGGGGCGGGCGGCCGGGGCGCGCGCCCGCTCCGCGGCGTCGACGAGTTCGCCGACGCGGGTGCCGCACCGGCGGCTCTCCAGGTGCAGCCGGCCGACGTTGACGCGGTCCTGCGCGAGCACCGTCAGTACGGCGCTCCCCCCGGCCGCGTACGTCGCGACGTAGCCGTGGACGCCGCGCACGAGCAGCTCACGAAAGGCACCCTGGCCGGTGGTGTCCGCCAGCCGCACGGCCACGGCCAGCGAGGTCGCGGTGAGCGCGGCCACCCCCTCCGACTCCACACCGGGCGTGTCGTGGGCCAGGACGAGGCCGTCCACGCCGGCCACGAGTGCCCCGGTCAGCTGGGGCACCCGCGCCCGCAGCCGTCGCAGCTCGGCGAGTATCTCGGGTTCCGCGGCCATCAGAACGCTCCTCTCGGCGCGCGGTCGCTGCCGTTCAAAGGGCCTCCAGCGCATCCCTGAGCCTCTTCAGCAAGGTGATGTCGGGGTCGTTGACCTGGGGCAGGGCGAGTGCGGGCGGCGGCTGAGCGACCGGCGGCGGGAACCCGGCGGTCACCAGCCCCGCCGCCGCCAGCCGCCGGACGTCCATCAGCGTGGGGAACGCCGGCCGGCCCAGCTCCCGGGCGATGTCCGACGCCGTGCGCACACCGTCCACCAGCGCCAGCACCGCGCGCTGCCGGGACGGCGGCAGCGGGGACGCGGCCGGGTCGGCCCGCAGCAGCGGCGCGCTGTCCGGCAGCGGATCGGGCCACAGCCGGTGCAGCAGCTCGCGGCGCCGCAGTGTCTCGCGCTCCACCGCCTCGACCGGGACCGGGCGCAGCGCACCGAACCAGTGACCGGCGCCGTACCGGAAGCGGCCCGGGGTGCTGCTCGGCGCCAGAGCGAAGTACGCGGCGTCGAACATCGCCCCCAGATGGCACACCTCCAGGGCGCCCCTTCCGATCCGGCCGGCGTCGAGCAGCAGGCGGGCGGCGCCGCGTTCCTCGCCGGCCCGCTCCACCGCCTCCCACCACACTCCGGGCTCCAGCGTGCCGTGGGTCAGGAGGAGCACGTCGAGGCCCGGGGCGAAGGGACTCTCGGCGTGCACCACCCGGCCCTCGGCCAGGTAGAGCGCTCCGCCCTCGCGCTCGAGAACACCGGTGGCCCGCTCGGCGGCGAGCCGGGTCAGCATTGGCGAGACCGCTCCGCTCGAGCGCTCGCGGCCCGCCGAGCGGTCCCGCACCGGCAGCCGGGGCGGCGGGGTGGTCCCCACGACGGTCATCCCAGCACCAGCCGTCCGGCCATCTCGCCCAGCCGGATCCGGGCCAGCGCGAGATTGCCGTCCGGCCGGGCCAGCCACACGTGCAGGAACACGCTGCTGTCGAAGGACGTGGGCACGAACCGCAGTACGTGGTAGCTGTCCCGGTTGCTGATGATCAGGTCCTCGACCGGGGGATCGGCGTCCTCGCCGCCGTCGTCGGGCGTGAACGCCCGCTGCTCCGCCGTGAGCCGCGCGACCTCCGCGGCTTCGGCGGCGGCGGCCTCGTGGTCACCGCCCGGGAACTCCCCGACCGTGCCGAGGGCCAGCCCGCTGGTCCAGTCGACCAGCGCCGCTCCCCGGGCTCCGGGCAGCCGCATGGCCTCCAGTAGACACTCGTCGATTCCGGGCACCGTTGGCTCCCCTCCTGCCTGCGGTTCGGCTGAGTGAGGAAGAAGCTACGCAACGTGTGCGCGAGGGGTGAGTGTTCTGGCATTTTCCAGCGGAACATGCGCGGTGGTGACTAGGGTGGGTCAACTGACCTCGTTCAGGGGTCGGTTCAGCCAGTTCAACACCGTGCCGCCGGGCGCGCGTCAAGGGCGCGCCGGTGGTGGAGGAGTGGTGCGGGGCTGCTTCGCGCGCCCCTGGCTTCACGCCGAGCGCGCGGCTACCTGTCGGGGCCGGCCCTCCTGGCGGCTGCCTGTGTCGGGTGATCCCCCCGCGAGGCCC
>NZ_JARGEF010000401.1:0-4247 GCF_033794725.1 Streptomyces sp. ID05-39B
AAGGCGGCCGGGGCCGGGGTCGGGTCCGTCGTGGTGGCGGGGTCGTCGTCGCCATGACCGTGGTGCTCGATCGTCGACTTGTCGGCACCGTCCTCGATCTGCTCCTCGGACGGCGCGGAGGCGGACGGCGCGGAGGCGGACGGCGCGGCGGGCGCAGGGACGGAGGATGCCGGGGCGGAGCCGCTTGCCGAACCGCTTGCCGAACCCCCTTCCGCCCCGCCGAAGGTGACGTCCGAGCAGGAGTAGAACGCCTCCGGGCTGTCCGAGCGCTGCCACACCGCGTACAGCACATGCCGCCCCGAACGCTCGGGCAGCGCCCCGGAGAACGTGTAGAAACCGCCTGCCGCAACCGGGTCGGTGGCCGTCGCCACCGGATGCTCCAGATCCAGGTCGGACCAGGCCAGCGGCTGCGCCGGGTCGTAACCGGTCTTGGTGACGTACACCTTGAACGTGCCCTTGTGCGGGGCGGTCACCCGGTACTTGAAGGTGTACGCCCCCTCGCGCACCCCGGTCGCCGGCCAGTCCGCGCGCGCCAGGTCGAGGCCCTTGAACGCGGCGTTGTCCGCGCTGCACAGCTTGCCGTCCGGGATCAGCGCCTGATGACGGCCGCCGGCGTCACCGATGCGGATGCCGTTCCAGTCGTACAGCGCCTGCGTCCCGCCCGCCGCGACCGCGGCCTGGCAGGCGTCCGACTCCGGGCTCTCGGGGCCCTCCGCGTAGCACTGCGCGACGCGGCTGACCGGGTCGCCCATCGAGCCGTGCGCGGCGGCGGGACTCGCGGCCAGCACGGGCAGCGCGGTCAGGGTCAGCGGGGTCAGGCCCAGGGCGGCGGCGGCCTTGCGGCGTGCGGGCATGGGGGATCTCCTCGGAACCGGTGCTGATGTGTGCCGGAACCAAGAAACCCCGAAAACGCCTGCCTGGGACCGCCGTCGGCGATCTTTAGGGTCCCCTTAAGGACATGCTGAGACGGGCATCAGGTAGCTAGCGTGGACGGCATGACCATCGACGAGATCCGGCCCGCGACACAGGCCGACGTACCGGCGGTGAAGACCGTGACCGATGCCGCGTTCCGGCACTACATCGAACGCATCGGGGTCGTGCCGCAGCCCATGGAGGCGGACCACGCGGCGAACGTGACCGCCGGGAAGGTGTTCGTCACGGGCGATCCCGTCATCGGCCTGGTGGTGGTCGAGGAGTCCAGGGACCGGGGGGCGCACCTGTTGCTCGACACCATCGCCGTGCACCCCGACGCCCATGGCACGGGCGTGGGGCGGCGGTTGCTGCACTTCGTCGACGCACGCGCGCGGGCGCTCGGCCTGCGCGAGGTCAGGCTCTGCACGAACGCGCTGATGTGGGAGAACCAGCGGATCTACCCCAGATACGGCTACGAGGCCGTGGAACGCCGGGCCGACGGACCGTACGACCGCGTCCACTACCGCAAACGGCTCGACTGATCCGGGCCGTGGGCCGGCCTCACCCGTCCGGCCACCAGGTGCGTGCGATGTCCTTGCGCACCTCGGGACGCCCGGCGGGACGCTCGTCGGTCTCTTCACGGATCCTGCGGGATTCCGTCTTCTTCAGGGGCTTCTGCACGGTCGTACGGCGCATGGCTGCCTCCTTCAGGGTCCACCGAGTTCCGCGTTCTCACGGAGGTAGACCCGTTCAGGGAGACTTCCTCATCGCCACCCGTTCTGTCAGTGGCGGCTGTCACGATTCGGTTGTCAGTGGTGGGTGTCACTCTTGCGGGTATGACAAACCACAGTGACGGATCGACTCCGACGCGTGTCGACTGGGACGCGGAGGCCGCCGCCTTCGACGAGGAGCCGGACCACGGGCTGCGCGATCCCGAAGTGCGCGCCGCCTGGGCGGAGCGGCTGCGCGACTGGCTCATGGACCGGCCCGGCGACCTGCTCGACCTGGGCTGCGGCACCGGCAGCCTGTCGCTCCTCGCCGCCGAGCGCGGACACCGCGTCACCGGCGTCGACCTCTCCCCGGCGATGGTCGAACGGGCCCGCACCAAACTCGCCGGACGTGACGCCGTGTTCCTCGTCGGTGACGCGGCGGCACCCCCGGTGGGGGAGGAGCGCTTCGACACCGTGCTCGTACGGCATGTGCTGTGGACCCTGCCCGACCCCGGCCGCGCCCTGCGGCACTGGCGTGACCTGCTGCGCCCCGGCGGCCGGCTCGTACTGGTCGAGGGCGTCTGGGGCACCGTCAGCCCCGTCGGCATACCGGCGGACCGGCTCACCGCCCTCCTGGCCCCGCTCGCCGGGCACACGCGTGTGGAGCGGCTGTCCGACGACCCGCGGTTGTGGGGCAGGGCGGTGGAGGACGAGCGGTACGCGGTGGTGGCGACGGTCTGACCGACACCGCTCACTCCAGCAGGGCCTCCAGCCCTCCCTCCACGGTGGCGAACGCCTCCAGCTCGTCGAGCGCCGTCACCGCCGCGGCAGCCGCCTGCGGGTCCCGCTCGGCCAGCCCGCTCTCCGCGAACTCGTCCTCGTCCAGCCGCCGTACGTCGCCGCCGTCGGCGGAGCGCCACAGGTCCAGGTCGAGATCCTCGACGACCAGCTCGCCGCCGGTGAGCGTGGCCGGGCGGGTGATGTCGCAGTACCAGCCCTTCAGCGCGCCGGACGCGGCCCGCACCTCCTTCACGGAGTACCAGCGGTCGCGCCAGTAGTACTCCGTGAAGACGTCACCCGGCTCGAACCGCACGAAGCCGAAGTCCCGTACGCCCTCGCCCGCCCAGGGGGCCCGGACGGCGATCCGGGTGCCGTCGTCGGCGAGCAGCTCGGCCGGATAGCGGATCTTCGTACGGCCGCCCTTGACGAGGACGACGTCCACGAGCCGGGAGGGGTCAGCGGAGTTCACGGGCATAGCGCACCTCTGTCGCACAGATCTCGTAGCCGAACCACTTGTTGACGGCGAGCATCGGGCCGTTGCCCGTGTCGTTGCCGGTGAACGCCTCCCGGTACCCCGCGGCACGGGCGCGGTGCAGCGAGGCGTTCTTGGCGAGCTTGGCCAGGCCCCGGCCGCGGTGGGCGCGGGCCGTGCCGGTCATGCCGGTGGTGTAGCGGGACGCGCCGTCCGTGCGGGCCGCGGTGAACGCGGCGGGACGGCCGTCGACCAGGGCGACCGTGGTCAGACCGAGGTCGAGCAGCGGATGCCGCCAGATCTCCTCCAGCCAGGCCTCGTAGTCGGTGTACTCGGCGTCGATGTCGCTGGGTTCGTCGGCGGACACCTCCGCGTCCAGCGTGAACAACGGGCGGGGATCGTCGGCGAAGTCGGCGGCGGTGCGCAGTTCGACGCCGGGCGGCAGGTCCTGGAGCGGCGGCAGTGTGCCGTTCGCCAGATCCAGGCGGAGGAAGTGCGCGGAGCGGCTCGCCCGGTAGCCGCGCCGTTCGGCGAAGCCCCGGTTGTCCGGCTCGTCCAGCACCCAGGCCAGCACCCGGGACGCCCCGTGGCCGGCCAGGTACTCCTCGCCCACGCGGGCCAGCAGCGTTCCGGTCCCCTGGCGCGGGCGCTCAGGGGCCACGTACACGTTGAGAAAGCCCTGGCCGGGCTCGGGGCTGTCATGGGCGAGGCCCACCTGTGCCGTGCCGACGATCTCGCCGTCCGCCTCGGCGAGGAGCTGCCGGAAGCGGGCGTCGGGGTGGGTACGGGTGAGGTCGTGGACCACGGACTCGGCCGTGAACACCATGAAGGGCAGGGCGGCCCGCCGTACCCGGACGAAGCCCTCGACGTCCGACGGAACCTCGGGGCGCACATCGCGCGCGATGACGGTCATGCGGCGCACGTTATGCGCCGGGCCTGCCGGGATGCCTCCCATTTTCCGGCGGGTGCGGGACAATCGGGCGGTGAACTTGAAGATCGACATCGCTGAGGGCGTCGCGCCGTACGAGCAGGTGAGGGCGCAGGTCGCCGAACAGGCCCGGTCGGGAGCACTGCCCGTGGGCTACCGGCTGCCCACCGTGCGGGGCCTGGCCGAGTCCCTCGGCCTGGCGGCGAACACGATCGCGAAGGCCTACCGGGCGCTGGAGACGGACGGCGTGATCGAGACCCGAGGACGCAACGGCACGTTCGTCGCCGCCGCGGGCCCGGCGGCGGAGCGGGAACTCGCCACCGCCGCGCAGGCCTACGCGGAGCGGGCCCGGCGGCTCGGCCTGGACGAGGATCAGGCCCTGGCGGCGGTCCGCGACGCCCTACGGGCCGCCAACGGCTGACCCGCCGCCCCCACAGCCCCGGCT
>NZ_JARGEF010000402.1:0-4240 GCF_033794725.1 Streptomyces sp. ID05-39B
CCTCCACCCCCATCCCCATTCCCGTGAGCACCCGCGCCGGCGCCCGCACCCCGCCGGTACTCCACGTTGGCCACGGCGAAGCCCCGCCGGGCCAGGAAGCCCACGAACGGCGTGATGTGCCGACGGTCGTACGGTGCCCGCCACGCCCCTCCGTGCAGTACCACCACCAGCGGCACGGGGCCGGTCACGCCGCGCGGGGCGTAGAAGTCGATCAGCTGGTCGGGATGGTCGCCGTAGGCGGCGGTGGCGTCGGGCTCGACCGCCGGATGCGAGAAGGCGGACTCCTCTTCAGCGGCGGCCCGGGCTGCGACGACGTCGTCCGGCATGCTCCAACCTCTCAGCGACAAAACGGAATTGGACGGAACGGTTATGACGGACCCGGTGGGGACTCGGCCGTTGGCGGGGACGGTATCAGGCCCGTGACGTGCGCGGACACGCGGATGTCACGCTCGGTAAGGGTTAAACGGTTCTGCTGTTTCGTTACGCTGACGTCGTGGACGGGATGTCGCCCGTACGTGCACCAAGGAGGCCGTTATGTCCGCCGAGCCCGGCACTGTGCGTCCCGGAGGACGTACCGCACGTGTGCGTGCCGCCGTGTTGCGGGCGGCCGGGGACGTCCTGGTGGAGGAGGGGTTCGACCGGCTCGACCTCGCGGATGTCGCGCGGCGGGCGGAGGTCGGCAAGACGACCGTGTACCGGCGGTGGGGCTCCGTGACGGGGCTGGTCGCCGACCTCCTCGCGGACATGGCGGAGACGTCGTCGCCCCGCGAGGAGACGGGGGCCGTGCTGACCGATCTGCTGGCCAACGCGCTGCTGGTGCAACGGACGCTGGCCGATGTCCGGCAGGGCCCGCTGTTCCGTGCGGTGATCGCGGCGGCGGCCTGCGACGCGCGTACGGCGCAGGCGTTGCGGCGCTTCTACGAGGTACGGGTCGCCGAGTGGGCGCCTTGCGCGGAACAGGCGGTGACTCGGGGTGAGTTGCCGGTGGGGACCGACGCGGGGGCGGTGGTGCGGGCGGTTTCGGCGCCGCTGTACTACGAGTGGCTGACCGCGGGGGTGGTGCCGGACGGCCCCGCCGCGGAGCGGGCTGCGCGGGCCGCGCATGCCGCTGCCGTGGCGGGGGTCTACGTCCGTACTGAATGACCGCGCGGGCGGCACGACCGCCCGCCGCCAGGCGGCCGGCACCTCCCTCGGGCCAGGCGGCCGGCACCTTGCTCGGCTAGGAGTCCAGTACCTCCCCCAGCACCCTCGCCGCCCGTTCCACGTCCTCGAATCCGACGTACAGCGGGGTGAAGCCGAAACGGAGTACGTCCGGGCGGCGGAAGTCGCCCACGACGCCCCGTTCGGTCAGGCGGCGCATCACCTCGCCGGCGGCGTCGCAGCGCAGGGCGACCTGGCTGCCGCGCTGCTCGTGGGCGAGCGGGGTGAGGGACTCCACCGTGCCGTCGGGGACGTACGCGGCGACGCACTCCAGGAAGAAGTCCGTCAGCGCGAGGGACTTGGCTCGGACGGTGTCGACGGACACGCCCTCCCAGACCTCCAGCGCCGCCTCCAGGGCGAACATCGACAGGATGTCCGGGGTGCCGACACGCCCGCGCAGGGCCCCCGGCGCGGGCTCGTAGGAGGGCCGCATGCCGAACGGTTCGGCGTGCGAGTTCCAGCCCGGCAGCGGGGAGTCGAAGCGGTCCTGGTGGTCACGCCGTACGTACAGGTACGCCGGTGAACCCGGGCCGCCGTTCAGGTACTTGTAGGTGCAGCCGACCGCCAGGTCCACGCCGTGCTCGTCGAGTCCGACCGGCAGCGCGCCCGCGCTGTGGCACAGGTCCCAGACGGCGATCGCGCCCGCCGCGTGGACGGCGGCGGTGAGGGCCGGCAGGTCGTGCAGCCGCCCGGTGCGGTAGTCGACATGGTTGAGCAGCACCGCGGCCGTACGGTCCGACAGGGCCGCCGGCACCTCCTTAGGGGCCACCGGTCGCAGCGTACGGCCGGTCAGCCGGGCCGCCGACTCGGCGATGTAGCCGTCCGTGGGGAAGGTGGTCGCGTCGACGACGATCTCGTCCCGGTCCTCCCCCACGAGCCGCACCGCGCCGACAACCGCCTTGAGCACGTTGACACTTGTGGAGTCGCCCACGACGATCTGGCCGGGGCCCGCGCCCACCAGCGGGGCGATCCGGTCGCCGATCCGCTCGGGCGCGGTCCACCAGCCGCTCTCGTCCCAGGAGCGGATGCGCAGCTCGCCCCACTGGCGCCGGACCACGTCCTCCAGCCGCCCGGGGACGGCCACGGGCAGCGCGCCCAGCGAGTTGCCGTCGAGGTAGACGACGTCGTCGAGGACGAACTCCTTGCGCTTGTCGGCGAGTTCGTCGGCGGCGTCCAGTTCCCGGGCCGTGCGGGTGAGGTCAGACATAGGAGCGCGCCGTCCACAGCTCGGGGAAGACGTTCTTCTGCGCGCGCTTCTCCAGCCAGGCCACCCCGGCCGAACCGCCCGTGCCGGTCTTCGAGCCCATCGCGCGGCGGGTGGAGACGAGGTGGTCGTTGCGCCATCGCCACACCAGCTCGGCGACATCGGTCAACGCCTCACCGAGGCGGGCCAGTTCGTCGGACTCGTCGCCCGCGTAGAGGGCGGTCCACACCGCCTCGACCTCCGGCGACGGCTCGTAGCGCAGCGCGACGTCACGCGTCAGCACGGCCTCCGGCACGGCGTGCCCACGCCGGGCGAGCAGCCGCAGCACCTCGTCGTAGAGGCTCGGCTCGTGCAGCGCCTTCTCCAGTTCGGCGTGGACGCGCGGGGCGCCGCGGTGCGGCACCAGCATCGACGCGGACTTGTCGCCGAGCAGGAACTCCATGCGGCGGTACATCGCGGACTGGAAGCCGGAGCCCTCGCCCAGCGCGCTGCGGTATGAGTTGAACTGGGCCGGCGTGAGCTGCCCGAGGGGCTTCCAGGAGGCGTTCAGCGCCTCCAGCTCGCGCACGGAACGCTTCAGCGCGGCGACGGCCGTCGGCACGTCGTCCCGGCGCAGGGCACCGGCCGCGGTCTCCCACTCGTGGACGATGACCGTGAACCACAGCTCCATGACCTGGGTCGTGACCAGGAAGACCATCTCTCCGGGATCGTCGGAGAGGGTGTGCTGGAGGTGGGTGAGCACGTCCGCCTTGACGTAGTCCTCGTACGGCGTCGTGCCTGCGAAGTCGAGATGCGGGGTCTCGGGCTCGTGAGCCTCATGGGACATCGCTGTCTCCTGTTGTGTACTCCGGGTAGCGGTCCGCCCCTGCCGTTACCGACACGGGGGCCCCGGTCCCCTAGGGGCATCCTCCGCAATCGTCACCCGAAAGTGCAAGGCCCGCCCGATCACATCAGGCGGGCCCGTACCCCGGAAGTACTGGCCGGGTACCTGCCACAGCACCCGTCGGCACCGGCCCGGGACTAGAGGCCGTGTTTCGAAAGTCCCGTCTGCCGGGCGACGCCTGGCACGCACGCTCGCCGCGTTGTCGGGATCATCCCGATACAACCAGTATCGGGACGACCCTCCGCCTTGCGATCGCACGCACCGGACGCCGCCCGGCCTGCCCTTCGGACAGACGACGCTACTTTCGGAACATGCCCTAGCCCAGCGTCTGGGCGGCCGTCGGCGAGGAGTCCTTCAGGAACTGCGTGCAGCGCTCGTGCTCCTCCTGCTCGCCGATCGATCCGGCGGCGCGGGCGAGGGCGTGCAGGGCGCGCAGGAAGCCCCGGTTCGGCTCGTGCTCCCACGGCACCGGGCCGTGCCCCTTCCAGCCGCTGCGGCGCAGGCTGTCCAGGCCGCGGTGGTAGCCCGTACGGGCGTAGGCGTACGACTCCACGACGCTGCCGCGTTCGAAGGCGTCGTCGGCGAGCTGGGCCCAGGCCAGGGAGGACGTGGGGTACTTCGCGGCGACGTCGGCGGGAGCCGTGCCGGCCGCGAGCAGCTCGCGGGGCTCGGGGTCGTCGGGGAGGTGGGTCGGGGACGGTCCCCCGAGAAGGTTTTCGTGAATGGACATGGGTCCAGTCTGGGGGACCCGCCGGGATCCGCGCCGACGGGGTGGCCGCGACCGACCTGATACGACCGCTCCCGATACGACCGCTCCTTATACGACCGCCCGGCCACGAACCTGGCCCGATCCGGCCGTACGCCCCAGACACCGGCGCTCCACCGTGCTCTTATGAAAATGTACACTTTCCACAAAATGGAAAAAGGAGAAACACTTGGGGAGGGGATGAATA
>NZ_JARGEF010000403.1:0-4166 GCF_033794725.1 Streptomyces sp. ID05-39B
GTCCGCCTCCGGGCGGCGGGCGGATCGGGCTGGGTGGGGCGGCTAGTCCTGGGCGAGCCAGGTGGGGTCGACGTCGTGAATGTTGGTGGCGGTGGAGGCGCGGACGGCTTCGCTGATGCCGGAGTGGCTGGCCTTGGCCTGGTCGTGGGCGGCGCGGGCTGCCGCGGCGGTGTTGTCGCCGGCGCTGGCGTAGGCGATGGCGTCTTGGGACAGGCCGGACAGCAGCGTGGACAGCTGCCGGGTTTCGGCGACGGTGTCGGGGTCGATACGGCGGGCGCCGATCTGGTCGGAGATCCGGGCGGTCTCCTTGGCTTCGGTGTCGATGTGCTGGCCCCAGGCGCGCAGGGCGTCGGCGTCGCGGACGACCTGGCGGGACAGGCTGGTGACGGCGTGCAGGAGCTGGGTGTAGGTGCTGTCAGGCATGGGTGGGGGCTCCGTCCCGGTACCAGAAGAGCTTGGCGGGCTGGGTGGATTCGCTGTCGCAGACGGCCTTGTAGATGGCCTCGTAGCGGGTGGCGACGTTGGCGAGGAGGGTGTTGGTGGATTCGGCGGCTCGCACGGACCGGGCGTTGAGGTTGTCGGCGAGTCCGGCCTGGAGGGTGGCCTGTTCCTGGAGGCGGGTGAGGGAGGCGATGAGCTTGTCGCCGCCTTCGACGGCGCGGGCCTGCTCGGCGAGAGCGGCGGCGGCCGCGGCTTGTTCCTGGGCGTGCTGCTTGAGGGAGCGGGTGGCTTCAGCCGCCTTCTGCAGGCCGGTGGCCTTCTCGGTGAGGTTGCGTTCGTAGTGCTTGACGGTGCGGATCTCGCCTCGGGTGTGGGTCTGGCCGCCGGGCAGGGTGACGTGACTGGCGTTGATGTTGTGGACGGGGATGGGCTGGGGACCGGTCACGGCGGGGTCCTCCCGGTGCTTGAGGCGGTCGGTTCGGGCGGTGTCGAGGCGGGTCTTGTCGTGGGTGGTGGTTTTGCGGCCGTCGTCCCAGCCGTCGCGGGCGCCGTCGCGGTAGGCCTCTACGTGGCCGACGAGGCGGGCGGCGCGGTGGCCGTCGCGGTAGCCGGCTTCGCGGGAGGTCTGGGTGCGCGGGGGCTGTTCCGTACGGTCCGGAGCACTGGTGGTGCCGGTGGTGGGGGTGGGGGTCTTGCCGGTCTCGTCGGTTTTGCTGGTGCTGTCGGGGGTGGTCTTGGTCGTGCCGGTGCCGGGCTTGACGTTCTTCCCGGCAGAGTCCTTGCCGGGGACGTCCCTGCCGGGGGGCGTCTTGCCGGCGCCGTCCGCGCCCGCCCCGGCGCCGTCCGCGCCCTTGCCGGTGGCGTCCTTCCCGGGGGCCGTCTTCGGAGCGTCCTTCCCGGCGGTCTTGGTCAGGTCGGCGCCGGCCCCGGCCTTCTTGGCATCGCCGTTCGCGGACGTGGACTTGCCGGTGGTGTCGGCCGGCTTGGTGTCCGCAGCACCGGTTCCGGTGCCGGGCTTGGTCGTCTTGTCCTTGGCGCTGGTGTCCGTGGCGCCAGTGGAGGGCTTGGGGGCGTCCTTGCCCGGCTTGCCTTCCTTCCCGGCCTTGCCCTCCTTGGCCGCCCCGCCCCCGCCTGCACCCGCGCTTGCGGGGCCGTTGGCCTTGGAGCGGTCGGTGCTGGCCTTGGGCGTCTTGGGGCTGTCTCCGCCCGCACTCTTGGGACCACGCCGGTCGGTTGCGGCCGGGGTGGCCTGGCCCTTGCCCGCCGCGTTGTCCGTACGCCCGCGCCCGGTCCCGCCGCCGTCCTTGCCGCGCCCACCAGCACCAGAGCCACCGGAACTGTTTCCCGTGCCCCCGCTGGAGTTCTTCTGACCCTTTCCGGTCCCGCCACTGTTGGCCTTACCGGGGCCCTTTGCGGAATTCAGTCCGGACGAATTCTGTGTCCCTCGGGGAGACGGTGCGGGGCTGTTGTTGACGGATACCTGGCGGGTTTCCTTGACCTGCGCTGCCTGGTGGCGTGCCTTCTGCACGTCCAGGCGCTTGAGGTGAATGTCGGCGCCCTTGCGCCAGCGCTCTGCGGCGGCTCGGAGCATCGTTTTGACGACGCCCTCGCGGGGCTGCTGACCCTTGCCGGTCCCGGCACCGGTGCCGGGACCGGCAAGGGTCAGCAGCCCCGCGAGGGCGTCGTCAAAACGATGCTCCGAGCCGCCGCAGAGCGCTGGCGCAAGGGCGCCGACATTCACCTCAAGCGCCTGGACGTGCAGAAGGCACGCCACCAGGCAGCGCAGGTCAAGGAAACCCGCCAGGTATCCGTCAACAACAGCCCCGCACCGTCTCCCCGAGGGACACAGAATTCGTCCGGACTGAATTCCGCAAAGGGCCCCGGTAAGGCCAACAGTGGCGGGACCGGAAAGGGTCAGAAGAACTCCAGCGGGGGCACGGGAAACAGTTCCGGTGGCTCTGGTGCTGGTGGGCGCGGCAAGGACGGCGGCGGGACCGGGCGCGGGCGTACGGACAACGCGGCGGGCAAGGGCCAGGCCACCCCGGCCGCAACCGACCGGCGTGGTCCCAAGAGTGCGGGCGGAGACAGCCCCAAGACGCCCAAGGCCAGCACCGACCGCTCCAAGGCCAACGGCCCCGCAAGCGCGGGTGCAGGCGGGGGCGGGGCGGCCAAGGAGGGCAAGGCCGGGAAGGAAGGCAAGCCGGGCAAGGACGCCCCCAAGCCCTCCACTGGCGCCACGGACACCAGCGCCAAGGACAAGACGACCAAGCCCGGCACCGGAACCGGTGCTGCGGACACCAAGCCGGCCGACACCACCGGCAAGTCCACGTCCGCGAACGGCGATGCCAAGAAGGCCGGGGCCGGCGCCGACCTGACCAAGACCGCCGGGAAGGACGCTCCGAAGACGGCCCCCGGGAAGGACGCCACCGGCAAGGGCGCGGACGGCGCCGGGGCGGGCGCGGACGGCGCCGGCAAGACGCCCCCCGGCAGGGACGTCCCCGGCAAGGACTCTGCCGGGAAGAACGTCAAGCCCGGCACCGGCACGACCAAGACCACCCCCGACAGCACCAGCAAAACCGACGAGACCGGCAAGACCCCCACCCCCACCACCGGCACCACCAGTGCTCCGGACCGTACGGAACAGCCCCCGCGCACCCAGACCTCCCGCGAAGCCGGCTACCGCGACGGCCACCGCGCCGCCCGCCTCGTCGGCCACGTAGAGGCCTACCGCGACGGCGCCCGCGACGGCTGGGACGACGGCCGCAAAACCACCACCCACGACAAGACCCGCCTCGACACCGCCCGAACCGACCGCCTCAAGCACCGGGAGGACCCCGCCGTGACCGGTCCCCAGCCCATCCCCGTCCACAACATCAACGCCAGTCACGTCACCCTGCCCGGCGGCCAGACCCACACCCGAGGCGAGATCCGCACCGTCAAGCACTACGAACGCAACCTCACCGAGAAGGCCACCGGCCTGCAGAAGGCGGCTGAAGCCACCCGCTCCCTCAAGCAGCACGCCCAGGAACAAGCCGCGGCCGCCGCCGCTCTCGCCGAGCAGGCCCGCGCCGTCGAAGGCGGCGACAAGCTCATCGCCTCCCTCACCCGCCTCCAGGAACAGGCCACCCTCCAGGCCGGACTCGCCGACAACCTCAACGCCCGGTCCGTGCGAGCCGCCGAATCCACCAACACCCTCCTCGCCAACGTCGCCACCCGCTACGAGGCCATCTACAAGGCCGTCTGCGACAGCGAATCCACCCAGCCCGCCAAGCTCTTCTGGTACCGGGACGGAGCCCCCACCCATGCCTGACAGCACCTACACCCAGCTCCTGCACGCCGTCACCAGCCTGTCCCGCCAGGTCGTCCGCGACGCCGACGCCCTGCGCGCCTGGGGCCAGCACATCGACACCGAAGCCAAGGAGACCGCCCGGATCTCCGACCAGATCGGCGCCCGCCGTATCGACCCCGACACCGTCGCCGAAACCCGGCAGCTGTCCACGCTGCTGTCCGGCCTGTCCCAAGACGCCATCGCCTACGCCAGCGCCGGCGACAACACCGCCGCGGCAGCCCGCGCCGCCCACGACCAGGCCAAGGCCAGCCACTCCGGCATCAGCGAAGCCGTCCGCGCCTCCACCGCCACCAACATTCACGACGTCGACCCCACCTGGCTCGCCCAGGACTAGCCGCCCCACCCAGCCCGATCCGCCCGCCGCCCGGAGGCGGAC
>NZ_JARGEF010000404.1:0-4147 GCF_033794725.1 Streptomyces sp. ID05-39B
GGGTGGGCGGTGCCGGGGGCGGTGGTGTACGCGCCGTGGTCGGTGCGGGAGCCGGGGCCGACGAGGTAGCCGCCGGCGCCGCGGATGTCGATGCCGGGGGCGAGGCGGCCGGCCGAGTTGGGGACGACGACGTCCCGGGGGCCGGTGAGCCAGAGGTGACGGCCGCCGGAGGGGGTGAGGACGACGACGGTGGGCGGGATGGTGAAGAAGTGGCGCAGGGCGAGTTCGCGCAGGGCGGCGGTGGAGTCGGTGCCGGACTTGGTGTCCAGGTCGACGCCGACGAGGTGATGCGGTGGGAGTCCGCAGGCGATGCCGTAGCCGGTGGACCAGGGGGCGGCGGCGAAGAGTGCGCGGATGCGAGCGGGGTCGGTGCTGGCGTCGTACACGCCGTGGCCGGGGCGGCCGCACGCGCCGTGGCAGGGCGGGGCCGTCGGGTCGTCGCGGTGGGGGGAGCGCAGGGCCGGGAGCTTGGTCCGGGACAGGGGGATGACGGCCAGGCCGCGTTCGGCGGCCGACAGGGCGTGGGCGAGGGCCAGGGTGGTGGCCTGCCGGGGGTACCGGTCTGTGGTGGCCATGGATCCAGTTTCGTACGTGCGTTCGAAAAAAGGAAGGGGGTGAGGGGGGACGCGCCGAGGGAAGTGCGGTCGGCCGGGAAGGTGCCGGAACACTTCGCCTCTTGTGGGGCCTGAGGTGTGGATGCCCGACTTGCCAGGGGTTGAGGTGGCATGGGCAAGAAGAGTGGTGCCAGGGGTTTATCGACTTGTCATCACGCTTGCGTGCTAATCGTGGCTTCGAGGGTGGTTCGACGGGGATTCGGTGGGCAACTCTGGTCTCGCGACATCGTCACAGCACCGGGGCGGTCGGCCAACTTCCCTGGTGAAAGCCGTACTTCTTGAATCGTCCGGTCACGAGCCGGTGCGTAGTCCCCGTTCTGGAGGATCAACATGGCAAGCATCCGTACCGCCCGCGTCATCGCCGCCGTCTCCGCCCTTCCGCTGGCAGCCGCTCTGTTCACCGGCGTCGCGGCGGCGGACAACGGCGCCATCGCGGACGACGGATCGAACGCGGGTG
This sequence comes from Streptomyces sp. ID05-39B, assembly GCF_033794725.1. NCBI lineage: Bacteria > Bacillati > Actinomycetota > Actinomycetes > Kitasatosporales > Streptomycetaceae > Streptomyces > Streptomyces sp. ID05-39B. The sequence continues at coordinate 1,072 of NZ_JARGEF010000404.1, forward strand.
TCGCGAGCGTCGTCGGCAGCGGCGTCGGGCATGACAACAGCGGCAACTCGTCCACCACGCAGCAGAACGCCGTCGGCTCGGGCGCCTCGAACCAGAGCAACACCGCGCAGGTCAACGGCTCCGCGTTCACAGCCATCAACCAGGGGAACAGCAACGTGGCCGTCGGCTTCACGCCGCTCTGGTGGTGATCTGAGGGGACCGGCGCCCCGGCGCCGGTCCCCTCCTCTCCTTCCCGCCGGTGCTCTGTGGGGTGGGAAACGCGTCTGTACGGCGGGGCTTCGGCGCCGCCGCGCAGACGTTTTCACGTGGAGGACGCGCGCGGGCGTCGGCGCGTTCGGAAGCCGGTGACCTTGACATCGCCACACACCTGACGGACAGTCAGAAATCCTTGAGACAGGGGATGGTGTGGTCAGGATGAGCAGCGGCACGGAAGGCGTACGGGAGGCCCGGAATGCCCTGGAGGACCGGCTGAAGGCCTACGAGGGCCGGCCCGCCACGACCGCCGGAGCCGGCCGGGATCCGGTCAACGCGCCCATGATCCGCCACTGGTGCGAGGCGATGGGGGACACCAACCCGGCCTACACCGGCCCCGAAGCCATCGCCCCGCCCACCATGCTCCAGGCCTGGACCATGGCCGGCCTCGGCGGCCGGGCCGGGCGCGCGCCCGCCTACGAGGAACTGCTCGCCCTCCTCGACGAGGCCGGCTGCACGGCCGTCGTCGCCACCGACTGCGAGCAGGAGTACGTCCGTCCCCTGCGCCCCGGTGACGAGATCACCTTCGACACCGTGATCGAGTCGGTCTCCGGCCGCAAGACGACCAAGCTCGGCACCGGGTACTTCGTCACGACCCGCACGGTGGTGCGCGTGGCGGGGGAACCGGCCGGCGTCCACCGCTTCCGCATCCTCAAGTACGCCCCGGCGCACCGGGAACCCGAACCGGAGGAGCGCCGCCCCCGCCCGGTGATCAACCGGGACAACGCCGGCTTCTGGGAGGGGGTACGCCGCCACCGGCTCCTCATCCAGCGCTGCACCGCCTGCGGCACCCTCCGTTTCCCCTGGCTGCCGGGGTGCGCGAGCTGCGGGGAGCGGGAATGGGACACCGTCCAGGCGTGCGGCGAGGGGACCGTGTACTCGTACGTCGTGATGCACCACCCGCCCTTTCCCGCCTTCTCCCCTCCCTTCGCGGTCGGCCTGATCGAACTCGCGGAGGGTGTGCGGATCGTGAGCGACGTGGTCGGGGTGCCCTACGACAAGGTCCGCATCGGGATGCCGGTGCGGCTCGAATTCCGGCGGTACGACGAGGAACTGGTGCTTCCGGTCTTTCAGGGGGTGACCGCGTGAGCCGGGGCGTTCTCGTGAGGGCCGGGGACGAGCTTGCTCCGCTGGAGGTGCCGATCACGCGGACGCTGATCGTCGCGGGGGCGGTGGCCTCCCGCGACTACCAGGACGTGCACCACGATCCCGAGGCGGCCAGGGCCAAGGGCTCCCCCGACATCTTCATGAACATCCTCACCACCAACGGCCTGGTGGGCCGCTACATCACCGACCACTTCGGTCCGGCGGCGGTGCTGCGCCGGGTCGCCATCCGGCTCGGGGCGCCCAACCGGCCCGGCGACACGATGGTGTTGAGGGGCACGGTCGAGGAGGTCGACGGGGACACGGCGGTGGTGCGGGTGTCCGGGGACAACGGTATCGGGCGGCACGTCAGCGGCACCGTCACGGTCACCGTTGCGGGGACTGGCACCGGGACCGAAAGGGTGACCGGCACCGGAACGGTCACCGTCCCCACGGCCGGGGAGGCGCGGTGAGCGTGCGGGCGCGGGACGGTCTCGGCGGGCGGGCGGCCATCGCCGGAATCGGGGCGACGGAGTTCTCCAAGGACTCGGGGCGCAGCGAGCTGCGGCTGGCGACCGAGGCGGTGCGGGCGGCGCTGGACGACGCGGGGCTGCGGCCGGCGGACGTGGACGGGCTGGTGACGTTCACGATGGACACCAGCCCGGAGATCACGGTGGCGCAGGCCTGCGGCATGGGGGAGCTGTCCTTCTTCTCCCGCGTCCACTACGGCGGCGGGGCGGCCTGCGCGACCGTGCAGCAGGCGGCGCTGGCGATCGCGGCCGGGGTGGCCGAGGTCGTTGTCTGCTACCGCGCGTTCAACGAGCGCTCGGGCCGGCGTTTCGGCTCGGGGGTGCGGCGGCGGGAGCCGTCGGCGGAGGGGACGGCGCTCGGCTGGACCCTGCCGTTCGGGCTGCTCACCCCGGCGTCCTGGGTGGCGATGGCGGCGCAGCGGTACCTGCACGCGTACGGGCTGACCCCGGAGGCGTTCGGGCAGGTGGCCGTCACGGCGCGCAGGCACGCGGCGGCCAACCCGGCGGCGTACTTCCACGGCCGGCCGATCACCCTCGCCGACCACGCGGCCTCCCGCTGGATCGCCGAGCCGCTGCGGCTGCTGGACTGCTGTCAGGAGACCGACGGCGGTCAGGCGCTGGTGGTGACCTCGGTGGAGCGGGCCCGCGATCTGCCGCGGACACCGGCCGTGGTCGCCGCGGCGGCGCAGGGCGCCGGGCGGGCCCAGGAGCAGATGACGAGCTTCTACCGCGACGACCTGACGGGCCTGCCGGAGGTGGCGGTGGTCGCCCGCCAGCTGTGGCGGACGTCGGGGCTCGCGCCCGCCGACATCGACGTGGGGATCCTGTACGACCACTTCACCCCGTTCGTGCTCATGCAGCTGGAGGAGTTCGGCTTCTGCCCGCCGGGCGGGGCCGCCGCGTTCGTCGCCGAGGACCGCCTCCCGCTCAACACTCACGGCGGCCAGCTCGGCGAGGCCTACCTGCACGGCATGAACGGCATCGCCGAGGCCGTACGGCAACTGCGCGGCACGTCCGTGAACCAGATACCCGGCGCCGCCCGCACCCTGGTCACGGCGGGGACGGGCGTGCCGACCTCGGGGCTGGTGCTGACGGCCGACGGCTGAACGGGACGGGCGTGCCGGAACCACGGCACCCACACCACGCACCCCGAACCACAGACCCGCGCCCCGGACCCGCACCCGAACCACGCACCCACGCACCCCGCACCC
>NZ_JARGEF010000405.1:0-4118 GCF_033794725.1 Streptomyces sp. ID05-39B
GGATCGCCCCCGCCGTCCGTTCCCGCGACTCTGGAGTTGTGGCCCCGGACGACGCAACCCCCGGAGGACCCCCGCCATGTCCCAGAAAGTCGCAGTCCTAGGCACCGGCAAGATCGGTGAAGCCCTGCTCAGCGGAATGCTCCGAGGCGGCTGGCCCGCCGCCGACCTCCTCGTCACCGCCCGCCGCGCGGGCCGTGCCGAGGAACTCCGCGCCCGCTACGGCGTCACCCCGGTCACCAACGCCGAAGCGGCCAAAACCGCCGACACCCTGATCCTCACGGTGAAGCCGCAGGACATGGGCGCACTCCTCGACGAGCTGGCCCCGCACGTCCCCGCCGACCGCCTGGTCATCAGCGGAGCCGCCGGCATCACGACCGCCTCCCTCGAGGAGCGCCTCACCGCCGGTGTCCCCGTCGTCCGCGTCATGACGAACACGCCCGCCCTCGTCGACGAGGCCATGTCCGTCATCTCCGCCGGCAGTCACGCCACCGCCGACCACCTCGCCCACGCCGAGGAGATCTTCGGCTCCGTCGGCAAGACGCTCCGCGTCCCCGAGTCGCAGCAGGACGCCTGCACGGCCCTCTCCGGCTCGGGCCCGGCGTACTTCTTCTACCTGGTCGAAGCGATGACGGACGCCGGCATCCTGCTCGGCCTGCCCCGCGACAAGGCCCACGACCTCATCGTCCAGTCCGCGATCGGCGCAGCGACGATGCTCCGCGACAGCGGCGAACACCCCGTCAAGCTCCGCGAGAACGTCACGTCCCCGGCCGGCACGACCATCAGCGCCATCCGCGAACTCGAGAACCACGGCGTACGGGCCGCCCTCATCGCCGCCCTGGAGGCCGCCCGCGACCGCAGCCGCGAGCTCGCCGCCGGCACCAAGGACTGACGGCGGCCCGGCCCGCCCACCGGGGGCGGTCACTTCGCCGCGTCCACCACCTCCGCGGTGGTGACGACCCGCGCGAAGCCGCCCCCGTGCAGCGACACCGCCGACGCCTGCCCCACCTCGTCGGCGGTCCGCCGCCAGCCGAACGGCCCTGCCAGATCGAACGTGTACGTCGCGTCGTACGCGACCACGACGTCGTACCCCAGATTCCCGCCCATCCGCGCGGTCGTCTCCACGCACATGTTGGTCTGGATCCCGGCCACCACGAACTGCCCGACCCCCTCCGCCTTCAGCCAGGCGTCCAGATCCGGCGTCCCGTAGAAGGCGGAGTTCACCGCCTTCGTGAGGAACAACTCGGCCCCGGCACCCTTCCCCCTCCTCTCCTCCACGTACGCCTTGAAGCCGTTCCCCTCGTATCCGGCCCGCAGAGGCGAATCCGGCTTGACCGAGTCATGCCGCACAAGCACGACCGGCCGCCCCGAGGCCTGCCATACGTCGATCAGCGAGGCGATGTTGTCGTCGGCACCGGGGTTGTTCCGACGCCCCCAGAACTCGGCCTCGTCGAAGCCCTTCTGCACGTCCACGACCACCAGTGCCGCGTTCTCAGCGATGTCCATGCCCTCGATCCTGCTGCCGGGAGCCGGCTCACCCCAGAGGTCGAAAAGTCAGCGATCGATGGTTTACTGCCAGGCATGCAGCAGGAGCAGGAGCAGGCACACCCCCGACCGGAACCGCGGGACGCCTACCGCGTGGCCCTCGTCGCCTTCCCCGGCATCCGAGCCTTCGACGTCTGCGTCATCACCGAGGTCTGGGGCACCGACCGCACCGACCGCGACGCCCCCGCCTTCGACCTGCGCCGCGTCGCCACCGACACCACCATGCCCGTCGCCATGCGCGGCGGACTCAGCCTCCTCCCCGACCGCACCCTCTCCTGGTTGCCCCGCGCCGACCTGATCCTCGTCCCCGGCCTCGACGACCACCTCACCCGCGCACCAGCACCCGTACTCGACGCACTCCGCCGCGCCCACGCCCGCGGCACCACCATCGCCGCTCTCTGCGGCGGAGCCTTCACGCTCGCCCAGGCCGGCCTTCTCGACGGCCGCCGCGCGATCACCCACTGGAACCTCATCGACCTCCTGCGCGCCCACCACCCCCAGGTGACCGTCGTTCCCGACGCCCTGTTCATCGAGGACGACAACATCTGGACCGCCGCCGGAACGGCAGCCGGCATCGACCTCTGCCTCCACCTGGTCCGCCGCTCCCACGGTGCGGAAGCGGCCGCCACCATCGCCCGCTCGATGGTCACCGCCCCCTTCCGCACCGGCACCCAGGCCCAGTTCATCGAACACGCCACCCCGCACACCGACCGCGACGCAGACATCCTTGCCGCCGTCCGCGAACACGCGCTCCGCCACCTGCAGGAACCGCTCACGGTCGCCGACCTGGCGGCCCGCGCGGGCATGTCCCCGCGCAGCTTCGCCCGCCACTTCGCGGCAGCCACCGGCTCCACCCCGCTGCGCTGGCTGCTCGACCAGCGCCTCGCCGCGGCGCAGAAACTCCTCGAACGCACCGACCTCCCCATGCCCGAGGTCGCCCGCCGCGCGGGCTTCGGCAGCGAGGTCACGATGCGCCAGCACTTCGCGTCGCGCCTCGCCACCAGCCCACGCGACTACCGGGCCGCGTTCAACTCCGGCTCCGCGGGTTCCGTCACCGCGGGCAGCAGCCCGATCGCCCGGTAAGCGGCATCCACGACCGGTCGGGCCATGGCCCGCGCTCTCTCCGCACCATCCCGCAGCCCCCCCTCCACGAACACGGGGTCGGCGCACAACTCCTTGTGCCTGGCCTGCACGGGCCTGAGAACCTCCACCACAGCCTCCGCGGTGTCCTTCTTCAGAGCGCCGTACGACTCGTATACGTCTGCCAGCGCCTCCGGGTTCCCGCCCGTGCAGGCCGCGAGGATCTCCAGCAGATTCGCGATCCCGGGCCGCCCCTCCCGGTCGTACTCGACGTGCCGCCCGCTGTCGGTGACGGCCCGCATGACCTTCCTCCGTACGACGTCCGGCTCGTCCAGCAGATAGACGATGCCGGGACCGGAGTCGTCGCTCTTGCCCATCTTCGACGTCGGCTCCTGAAGGTTCATGACCCGCGCCCCCACCGCCGCAGTAGTGGCCCGCGGCACCACGAACGCCTGCCCGTACCGTTGGTTGAACCGCAGTGCCAGGTCCCGGGTCAGCTCCACATGCTGGGTCTGGTCGTCTCCGACCGGCACCTCGTCCGTCCCGTAGGCCAGGATGTCCGCCGCCATCAGCACGGGATAGGTGAGCAGCGACAACCGCACGCTTCCGCCCCGCTCACGCTCTCGGGCGGCCTTCTCCTTGTACTGGATCATCCGCCGCATCTCGCCGTCGGTGGCGACACACTCCAGCAGGTACGACAACCGCGCGTGCTCGTCGACATGGCTCTGCACGAAGAGGGTGCACAGCTGCGGATCCAGTCCGGCCGCCAGCAGCAGCGTCGCGGCCTGACGGCTCAGCCGACGCACCCGCGCGGGGTCGTGGTCGACGGTGAGCGCGTGCAGATCGACCACGCAGAACAACGCGTCGGCCCGATACTGGTCGACCGCGGCCCACTGCCGCATGGCCCCCAGGTAGTTCCCCAGCGTCAGATGCCCGGTCGGCTTGACCCCGCTGAAGACCCGCTTCATCTCTCCACCTCCTGGTCGAGGCCGCCGCACCCGGCCGGCCGACCCCCAGGAGGGAGAAACAGAAACGGCCGCCGAGGCGGCGGCCGTTGAGTGCATACGTCAGTCCGGCCGCCGTCAGGCGGCCCACCACAGCTGGGTGCTGCACGTACGCGTAGTCATGAGGGGCAGCGTACGCCTCCAGGGTGGCTCCAGGAGCTGGGTTGACACACCCAGGGCGGCTACGTAGTGTTCTCCGAGTTGTCCGACGTGAGCGCCGACTCCGGTCGGTCCCCGGACAGCCATTCCGCAAGTACCAACCACATCTCGACGAGCAGTCGATCCGTCTGCCGTCGTGTCATTGGCGTGTGTATTCGCGAAATGAGGAATCCGCGTTCGAAAGGACGCAGCCCCGATTGGCTTCGGGGCCAGGGAATCCGCTAAAGTCTCACTCGTCGGAACGGCCCAACAGCCGGGAAGGCAACCCCCCTCTGACGGGGAATCAGCGCCGAAAGGATCTGATAGAGTCGGAACCGCCGGAAAGGAAACCGC
>NZ_JARGEF010000406.1:0-4110 GCF_033794725.1 Streptomyces sp. ID05-39B
GCAGTCTCGCGCTCATAATACTCTCTGATCTGTTTTTTTCTCTTTTTTTTTTTTAACGAAAAGAGGGCATCGAGTTTTTTTCCCTTTCCGGGGGGCCGGGGGTATGTATCCCCGCGCCCCGCTCACCCCGGCGGCCGTGGCAGCAGCGGCATCGGATCCACTCCCACCGATCCGGGCAGCGCCTCCGCGATGCTCTCCGGGGTCCAGCCGCCACAGGCGTAGGCCGACCGCAGTTCGCGCGGCTGCGCCCACACCGCGATCTTCGCCCCCGCCACCGTGTACACCTGCCCGGTCACCCCCGCCTCCCGAGCCCGCTCGGAGAGCAGGTACACGACCAGCGCGGCCACGTCCTCGGGCTCCCCGATCTCCGTCAGCTCCATCGGCACGCCGGCCGACATGCGCGTACGGGCGACGGGGGCCACCGCGTTGGCGGTCACCCCGTACTTGTGCAGTCCGAGGGCGGCGCTGCGGACGAGGGAGATGATCCCGCCCTTGGCCGCGCTGTAGTTGGCCTGGGAGTACGACCCCTGGTGGCTGCCGCTGGTGAAGCCGATGAGGGTGCCGGAGCGCTGGGCGCGCATCACCGCGGACGCCGCCCTGAACACGGTGAACGTGCCTTTGAGGTGGGTGGCGATGACCGGGTCCCACTCGTCCTCGGTCATGTTGAACAGCATCCGCTCGCGCAGGATCCCCGCCACGCACACGACGCCGTCGAGCCGTCCGAAGGCCGACAGGGCGGTGTCGACGACCCGTTGGCCGCCCGCCATGGTCGAGATGTCGTCGGCGACGGCGACGGCCCGGCCGCCGGCGGCCTCGATCTCCTTGACGACGGCCTCGGCGACCTCGCTGGAGGGCGAGCCGCCGTCCATGGAGACGCCGTAGTCGTTGACGACGACGCTCGCTCCCTCGGCCGCGGCGGCGAGCGCCACCGCCCTGCCGATCCCTCGCCCGGCGCCGGTGACGGCGACGGCCCTGCCGGTCAAGAAGTTCCCCACGCCCGGCCCCTTCCCGCAGTTTCTGACGGACCGTTAGATTCTATGTCCCGTCGGATACCCGGCGGCAAGCCCCGGGGAGGCACCGGATGACACTGCCCGCCGAGTTCCACGACATCGCCGAGCGCGTCAACAACTGGGGACGCTGGGGTGCCGACGACGAGATCGGCACCCTCAACCTCATCACCGACGAGGTCGTACGGCGGGCGGTGACCGAGGTGCGCACCGGGCTCCGCGTCCCGCTCGCGCTGCCGCTGCGCGAGGACGGCGTGCAGACCGGGATGATCCCGGGGCGGGTCAACCCCCTGCACACCATGGTGCAGATCAACCAGGAGATCTTCGGGCCGGGCACGGTGGCGTGCAGCGACGACGCCGTGACGATGGGCCTCCAGGCGGCCACGCACTGGGACGCGCTGCCGCACGTCTCACACTCGGGCCGGATCTACAACGGCCGCCCGGCCGGCACCGTCACCGCGCACGGCGGCGCGGAGTTCAGCGGCATCGACAAAGCCACGTACGTCGTCTCGCGCGGGGTGCTCCTGGACGTGGCACGCGCGCGTGGCGTCGACCGGCTGGACGGCGGCCACGCGGTCACCCCGCAGGACCTGGAGGCGGCCGAGGAGCTGGCGGGCACGCGGGTACGGGCGGGCGACATCGTGCTCGTACGGACCGGGCAGATGCGGGTCTACCTCGCCGGCGACCGGCAGGCGTACGCGCATCCCTCGCCGGGACTGTCGGTGCGCACGCCGGAGTGGTTCCACGCGCGTGACGTGGCGGCGGTCGCCAACGACACCCTGACGTTCGAGGTGTTCCCGCCCGAGATCGAGGATCTGTGGCTGCCGGTGCACGCGCTGCACCTGGTGGAGATGGGCATGATGCAGGGTCAGAACTGGAATCTCGAAAAGTTGTCCACAGCCTGTGGACAAGAAGGGCGATACGCGTTCCTGCTCTCCGCGACGCCCGAGCCGTTCGTCGGCGGGACCGGAACACCGGTGGCGCCGGTGGCCGTACTGTGAAACCCCTCCATGTGTGGCCGCCACACGGGGGCCACCATCGGCCGACCGCCCGACGGGTCACGCCGGACGAGGGCAAGCCCCCACAGGTCACGCCGGACGGGTTATGTCCGATGGGTTATGCCGGATGGTGGCGCGCCGCTGCCCGCCCCGAGCACGGCACCACGCGCCACCATCCGGCTCGGCGTACCCGCCCCGGTCTCCCCCGGCCCTGAGGGACCTGACGCCGAATCGCGACCCACACTCGGCGGGGGTCCCCGTCACCGGAACCCTCGTCGTCCCCTCGCGGCGAATCGCTGACCACAAGCGTGATCAAACGGACACCGGGCGTCAACACCCGCTCGGGGATTTGTGATTTACGTCCCATTTGTGATGGGCGCGCACGGAAGCATGTCCGGGCGCACCGACTCCACCCCTCGGCCCGACCGACAGCGCTTTCTGCACCCGTACACCCAGGACCCGTACAGCGTGCGCCGTCACACGGCTTCGTACGCGAAGCCCTCGTAGAGCGGCGACCGGAAGGCACCGGCGCCGGCATCCGCCGTGGCCTCACCCTCCGCCGCACCGCCGCACTCCGCCGCACCGCCGTACTCGGCCGCGCCTGCGCGCTCCGCCGCGCCGCCGGGGCCGGCGCCGTCGACGGGCCGGACGCAGCGGTCGAGTTCGCACCAGATGCGCTTGCCCGGTCCCTCGACGCTCCAGCCCCAGCGGTCCGCGAGGCCGTCCACGAGGGCGAGTCCACGGCCGCCCGTGGACTCGTCGCCCACACAGCGGGGCACGGGCGCCCGGGTGCTGCCGTCGGCCACCTCCAGCCGGACGGTGGCCTCCGCGGCCTCGACGCCCGGCAGGGAGAGCCGCAGCACGGCCGGACAGCCGGTGTGCACCACGGCGTTGGTGACCAGCTCGGAGATGAGCAGGATCAGCGTCTCGGCGAGCGGCTCGTCGGCCTCTATCCCGGACCCGGCGATGCGCGAACGGGCCCACCGCCGGGCGCGACCCACTTCAGCGGGGTCGGGCCGGATCTCCAGCTGCACTTGAAGCACCTGCACCGCTCACACCATCCGAACCGGCGGACACATGGCCGCGCGCCACGTGAGCCACGCAAGCCACGCGAGCACCATGACGACGAGGGCCACGATCGTAGCCATTTTCCGCATGACCAGAACAACGGCCAGAGGCGGAGTGACGGAACGTGATTCCCTTACGAGACAGCTTGGTTGACATACAGTCACCCCAACAAGCGCTTCGGGCATATTCCAGCGCGAAGGAGTACGCGTGCGGCATACTGTGCGACGCTCGCTGCGGGGAGTCGAACAGGCCACGCTCCCGCGCCCGTCCAGGCTGCGAGCAGGGGCGCGCACCGTCGCATCCGGCACTGCCCCGGGGGCACCACCGGCACGGCTCGCACTCGTAGCCACTCGCATCCCACAGAAGGTACCCGAGCGACTCCCCGACTCCGGCCCGTGACGGGTCACGCATCGGCCACAACCACATCTCACGCTGTGTGACCGGCCGATGCCACGATCATCGACACGCCTCCCGGCCTGCCCTCATCACCGCAGGCCGAGGCCCCCGGAGCCCGTCCCGGACAGCAGCTCACGCGCCAACAGTTCCTCACTCTCCGTATCGCCCCCGGCACGTCGCGTGCGCACCCACGCCCGCTTCAGCACCAGGTGCACCTCGGCCTCCCAGGTGAACCCCATCCCGCCGTACACCTGGAGACAGTCGCGCGCGCCGCGTACGGCGGCCTCGTCGGCGAGGAGCCGGGCCGCCGCGATGTCGGCGGGGTCGGCGGTGACGGCGGCGGCGTAGACGGCGGCCCGCGCCACCTCCACCCGCACCAGCAGCTCCGCGCACAGGTGCTTGACGGCCTGGAAGCCGCCGATCGGCTGGCCGAACTGCTCGCGCGTCCGGGCGTGTTGCACGGCCAGTTCACACGCGCGCGTGGCGCCACCGAGCTGCTCGGCGGCGGTGAGGAGAACCGCGACGGGGTCGGGGACGGTTCCCGCGGCGGCGGGCACCCGGTGCAGCGGTGTCAGCGGATCCACCGACCGCACCGCCACCGCGCCCGGACCGGCCGCTCCCCGCTCCCCGTCCCCCAGCAC
>NZ_JARGEF010000407.1:0-4096 GCF_033794725.1 Streptomyces sp. ID05-39B
CTCCCGGCCGGACCACGGCCCCCTCACGAGGCCGTCAGCGTGGCGGCCTCGCAGGTGAGGGGGCCGTGGTCCGGCCGGGAGCCGGATGTCACTTCAGGTGCAGCTGCTGACCCGGGTAGATGAGGTCGGCGTCCTGGACGATGTCCTTGTTCAGCTCGAACAGCTTGGCCCAGCCGCCCTTGACGTCGTGCGCCTCGGCGATGGAGCTGAGCGTGTCGCCCTTGACGACCTTGTACTCGCCGTCGCCCTTCTTGACCTTCTTGCCGGTCGGGGTGGTGACCGTCTTCGGGGTCTTGGCGGCCGGGCGCTCGGCGGAGCGGGAGGCGCCCTGCTCGCCGGTGGAGCGCGTGGTGGTCTCCGAGGAGCCACTGGAGGAGTTGCCGGCGGAGGACGAGCCCGTGGAGGCCGAGCCGCCGTTGTACGCGGCGCCGGACAGGCCCACGCCACAGGACGGCCAGGCGCCCTTGCCCTGGCCCGCGAGGACCTTCTCGGCGATCTGGATCTGCTGGGACTTCGAGGCCTTGTCGGCGGTGGAGGCGAACTGCGTGCCGCCGTACGCGGCCCAGGTGGAGGCCGAGAACTGCAGGCCGCCGTAGTAGCCGTTGCCGGTGTTGATGGACCAGTTGCCGCCGGACTCGCACTGGGCGACCGCGTCCCACTCGGAGGCGGTGGCGGCGGAGGCGTTGCCGGCCGCCATCAGCGGGGCGGCTATGGCGACACCGGTGACACCGGCGAGCGCGGCGACACGGGTGGCCTTGGACGGGCGGCGGTGCTTGCCCTTGCCGGAAAACAGCATGGTGGATCCCCTCACCGACGCCTGCGAGGTGAGCTGTCGGGTTCGGGCCGTGTGAGTTGCCCGGCCACTCGCCCTCGGGAGCACTGCTCCCTGGAACGTGTGGCTTCACCCCGAGCCGTTCCGGTCAACCGACCGGTCCGGCACTTACCTTGGGTCCCCCGCTCCTGCCTACGGCGCTTGCGCGACGACTGTTCCCGGACTGCCACTGGCAGGATTCGGCGTTGCGACGGCCGGGGCTCGGGTTGCCGAGCGGTCCTGACGGTAGACACGGGCTCGGCGGAATTTCAAAGACGATCACGCCTTCTGAGACTCATCCCACACTTTCACCAAACCGGACATTCGGCGCGAAGCATGACGTGAACTCCCGCTGCTTTTCCCGTTTTTCCGCCCTATTGGACCGCTGTGTCGAGCGTCTGACCGGCGGCGATGTTGTTCGGGTCGACACCGATGGCGGCCTTGTTCTCGGCGTAGAGCGCACGCCATCCGCCGTCGAGACCAAGGGAGTCGGCGATGGAGGCGAGCGAGTCACCCTCGCGCACGACGTAGGTGTCGGCGGCGTGACGGCCGGAGGAGGCGGTGGTGGTGCCGTCCGGCGCGGGCGCGGGCTCCTCGGCGGTGGTGCCGCGATGGCGGCCGGAGGAGAGGGAGCCGGTGTCGACGAGGCTCCAAGAGCCCGCATCCTGGACCGACTTGTCCGAGTCGTCCACTTCCGGGGTGGCCGTGGGTGTGCTGCCGCCCGGCTCCGAGGCGCTCGCGTCCACATCCTCGGACGTATCGGACACAGAGGAGTTGTCCGGCGTACCGGAGGAAGGGGACGAAGGCGACGGGGACGTCGAGTCCGTGCCTTCCGGGGAGGATTCGGCCGGCGGGTCGGCGGACTCCCCCGTGGGGTCCGAGGACTTCGAGGAGCCGGTGGAACCTGACGACCCCTTGGACAGGTCGGACAATCCGGACGACACGGAGGAGTCGGACGAGTCGTCCGCCACTCCGGTGTCCACGCTGCCCGCGCCGTTGGCCTTGGTGAGTCCTGAGGTCAGCCCGCAGGTGCCCCACGCGCCGATGCCCTGGTCCGCGAGGACCTTCTGGGCCACGGATATCTGCTGGTTGCGGCTGGCCAGGTCGGGGCGCTCGGCGAAGTCGAGGCCGCCGTACGCCTCCCAGTCCTCCTGGCTCAGCGCCAGGCCGCCGTACTCGCCGTTGCCCGTGTCGGCGCTCCAGGAGCCGCCGGACTCGCACTCCGCCACCGTGTCCCACACCGTGCCGTCGGCTGCGCTCGCGCCGGTGGCGCCGAGCAGCGGGATGGCGATCGCGGTGCCGGTCACGCCGGCCGCGACAAGGAGGGCCGGAGCCTGACGGGGGCGCCGGTGACGACCGTTCCCGGAGAGCATGCGAGGGCCTTTCTCGAGACAGCAGTGCCTGCGCGGCGAGTAAAACGGGGGCGCCGCGCTGACAGGTGAAGGTATCGGCAGACGATCACTTGTCACAAGTTAATGCCGCGCAGATCACGTGAAGATCACAGAGTTGAGGATTGGTCACCTTTGCTTCGCCACTTGGTCACATAACGGACGGTCAGCGGACGGCTGCGGCGGGTTCACCGCCGGAAACGGGGGTGAACTCCACCGGCAGCGTGCGCAGTCCGCGCATGATGAGGCCGCCGCGCCACCTCAAGTCGGCCGGGTCCGCGCCGAGTCGCAGATCCGGCAGCCGGGTGAGGAGAGTGGCCAGTGCGGTCTGTCCCTCCAGACGGGCCAGGGGCGCGCCCAGGCAGTAGTGGATGCCGTGGCCGTAGCCGAGGTGCTGGTTGTCGCGGCGGGAGAGGTCCAGCACGTCCGGGTCGGCGAACCGCTCCGGGTCCCGGTCGGCGGCCGCCAGGACGACGAGGACCGGATCGCCGGCGGCGATGTCCTGTCCGCCGACGGTGAGGGACTCGGTGGCGAACCGCCAGGTGGCGAGTTCCACCGGGCCGTCGTAGCGCAGGAGTTCCTCCACACCGGTCGCCAGGAGGCCGCTCTCGCCGGCCGCCAGGGACTCCTGGAGGCGGGCGCGCTGCTCGGGGTGGTTCAGGAGGGCGTAGGTGCCGTTGCCGATCAGGTTCACGGTCGTCTCGAAACCGGCGAACAAAAGGATGAAGGCCATGGCGGCGGCCTCGTTCTCGGTGAGGTGCTCGCCGTGATCGGAGGCGCGGATCAGACCGGAGATGAGGTCCTCGCCGGGCGCCGGTTCGGCGGGCAGCTCCGCGCGCTTGCGGTGGATGAGTTCCAGGAGATAGCCGCGCATCCTCTTCACCGACCGCGCGACCCCGCCGCGCGGGCCGCCACCGTGGCGGATCATCATGCCCGCCCAGTCACGGAAGTCGTCCTGGTCCTCGCGCGGGACGCCGAGCAGGTCGCAGATGGCGTAGATGGGGAGCGGGAAGGCGAAGTCGTGGATGAGGTCGGCGGTGCCCTTCTCCGCGAACCGGTCGATGAGTTCGTCCGTCAGCTCCTGGACGCGGGGCGCGAACTCGGCGACCCTGCGGGGCGTGAACGCCTTGCTGACGAGCCGTCGCAGCCGGGTGTGGTCCGGCGGGTCGATGTTCAGCAGATGCGTCATCAGCTCGGCCTTGCGCTCACCGGGGATCCCCGTCTTGCCCTTGGCGTGCGCGGGCTCGTCGTGATGCGCCGGGTTCTTGCTGAGCCGCGGGTCGGCGAGGGCCTGCTTGGCATCGGCGTACCGGGTGACCAGCCAGGCCTCCACACCGCTGGGCAGCCGGGTGCGGTGCACGGGCGCGTGTTCGCGGAGCCAGGCGTAGGCCGGGTAGGGGTCGGTGGCGAACTCCCAGGTGAACAGGGCAGGCGCGGACGTCTCGGATACGGGCTGGTCGGTCACGCCTCGACGGTATCCGGGATCGGACGGGCGGCCTGCCCGCGTCGGGGATCGGACGGGCGGCCTGCCCGCAGCCCTTGCCCCACGGCCCGTGACTGCGGAGCCCGTGCCGACGGAGCCGTCATGGAGGCCGGGACACCGGGGCGCCGGGACACCGGGGCGCCGGGACACCGGGGCGCCGGAACGCGGGGACACCGGGGCGCCGGGCCGCCGATCGGCGGACACGGGCCGACGATTGGCGGAAAGCGGTCGGCGATCTGCCCGTTCCACGGCGTGTCCCTGGCCCGAATCTGCCAACTGCCGGCCCGGCGCCCCGGGTTCCCCACGCTCCGGCGCCCCGGGGTCCCGGGGCGCCGGCTGTCCGGCCCCCCGGTGTCCCGGCCTCCCAGTAGGCCCCGTCGGCCACGGCTCCCCAGTCACCGGCCGGGGGGAAAG
>NZ_JARGEF010000408.1:0-4046 GCF_033794725.1 Streptomyces sp. ID05-39B
GGGGAGGGAACGGGGGAAGCGGGGGAGCACCAGGAAGCGCCGGTTCGCGGCGGCACACGGGGGACGTGGCCGCGGCGGACCGGCGCTTCCGCGTCGCCCTGCCGGGGCCCGCCGTCCGCGCCCCTAACGGCGCCCGCTCACCCGCCCCTGGAGCAGCCGGGACAGGGCCGCGTGCACGTCGTCCAGGGACCGTTCCGACTGGAAGGCCTGCCAGTCGAGGGCGGCCACCAGGACCATGCCGACCAGCGCGGCCGCGGTCAGCTGCACGTCGATCTCCTCGCTGAACTCGCCGTTGTCGATGCCCTCGCGCAGGACGCCCTCGACGACGGCCACCGCCTGCTGCCGCACCACCATGAGCGTGGACTGCCAGGCCCGGTTGGTGCGCCACAGCTCGGCCACGTAGAGCTGGGTGAACGCCGGATAGCGGTCGATGAAGACCAGGCCCGCGTGGATCATCGCGTCCAGCGCGTCGACCCGGCTGCCGCCCGCGCGCGCGGTGCCCTCGGCGGCCTCCCGGAGGGACGCGGTGAGCAGTCCCACCCCATGCCGCAGCAACTCCTCGAAGAGGACGGACTTGCTCGCGAAGTTGTAGTAGACGGTGCCCTTCGCGACGCCCGCGCGCTCGGCGATCTCGTCCACCGTGGTGGCGGAGAAACCCTGCTCGGCGATGAGGGTGACGGCCGCCTCGTAGAGCTTCTGCCGGGTGGCCTCGCGGCGGGTGCTGCCGACGGGCGTGGTGGTGCTGTCCATGCCCCTGATTGTCACAGGAACCCGCGCCGCCGGGTGACCCGGCGGCGCGGTCACAGGGTCAGCTCCGGGTGCAGCCGGTCCAGCGTCCCCACCTGGCGGCGGCGAGCGGACAGCGCGGTCATTGCATGGGCGCCCGCGGTGAAGGCGATCAGGACCACGCACGCCTGCTGCACCGGGCCCAGGCCGCCGCCCGTGATGAGCCGGCGCAGGGCCTCGACGACGTGGCTCATCGGCAGCCAGGAATGCAGGCGTTGAAGAAGTCCGGGCTCGTCTGCACCGGGTAGGTGCCGCCCGCCGACGTCAGCTGGAGCATGAGCAGGGCCAGGACGAGGATCCGGCCTCGGTGGCCTTCATCCGGCCGGTGAGCGCGAGCAGCAGGCTGGTCCGGCCGGAGCCGGAGGGCTGCCCCTCGACCGCGATCAGCGCGCCGGGCTCCGCGTCGAGACCGACGTCCCGGAAGGCCCAGCCGCGCGGGCCGCGGAGCCCGAACTCCTCGGCCGTGACGGTGACTCCGTCCAAGGTTTCCCCTGCGGCAGCGACGCATGCATTTTTTTGAACTGACTGGTCAGTGAAAAAACTGGCTCGAACCTTCGATCGAAGCAAAGGCCCAGGTCAGATCGGATTGTCAGTGCCATAGCCCACGATGTGCACATACGGCACCACCGGACAGGAGAGTGCCGTCACACAGACGACAGGAGGTTCGTCATGGCCAACTCCCACGCAAGCGCCGCACGTCGGCGACGCGCCACCGGCCCTGCCCCCTCACTGACCGGCCCGGCGAGCGACGTGCACCCCGTGCTGCGCCGGACCACGGCCCCGCCCGCCGCCCTCGACCTGCTCGCCCAGGCCCGCGCCGGACTCGACGAGGCCGCCGTCCTCGACACCCCCAACGAGCGGTACGCCACGGCCCACCTGGCCGCCCTGCGCACCGCCGCCGCCGTCCTCGCCGCGCGGGGGCGCCCGGAGCCCTCACCCCGGCGCCGGGCCCGGATCAGAAGCGCCTGGGAAGTGCTCCCCGAGATCACACCCGAGCTGACCGAGTGGTGTGCGCTCTTCGCCTCCGGCGCCCGCCGCCGGGCCCGCGCCGAGGCGGGCATCCAGGGCGCGGCCAGCCGCCGCGACGCAGACGACCTCATACGCGACGTGGCGATGTTCCTCCGCCTCGTCGAGCGCATGCTGGTCCTCCAGCCGGTCCTGCCCCAGCCCCGCCAGGAGGGCGACGAGCCGGACCGCCCGGGCGCGGACGAGGACATGCCGGACGCGGGGTGAGCGCCGCCGTCGACGGGGCGGGCGGGGGCGTTGGGCCGGCAGGTGCGGGTGCGTCCGGCCAGGACGTGCGGGTGCGTGTCCGGTGCGGCGGGCGGTACCCGTGAGCCCCGCGACCCGTGCCCACGCGGTGGCCGGGCGCGGTGGCGGAGGCAATAGGGTGGACAACGCCTGAAGCCCTCCCCTCGGCACCGGCCGGGCCGGGAGGGCGCCCCCTTCGCTCCGCCGCGCAAGAGGCGGTGCCGCGCCAAGGAGTCAACCGCCGTGCCCGACCCGACGCGCCCCCGCGCCGCCCTCCGTACCGCCGTGGTCTGGGACGTCCTGCGGGACGCCCTCGACCGCCGGGTCAAGGCCACGGGTCGGGAGTCGCTGGACGTCCTGGACACCGGGGGCGGCAGCGGCAACTTCGCGGTGCCCGTCGCCCGCCTCGGGCACCGGGTCACCGTCGTCGACCCCAGCCCCAACGCGCTCTTCGCGCTGGAGCGCCGCGCCGCCGAGGCCGGTGTCGCCGACCGCGTGCAGGGCGTCCAGGGCGACGCCCACGGCCTCTTCGACGTCGTCCGGCGCGGCGGCTTCGACGCCGTCCTGTGCCACGGCGTCCTGGAGTACGTCGACGACCCCGCCGAAGGCGTCCGCAACGTGGTGGCCGCGCTGCGCCCCGAGGGCGTCCTCAGCCTGCTCGCCGCCGGCCTCGGCGGAGCCGTCCTCGCCCGCGCCCTCGCGGGTCACTTCACGGAGGCCCGGCAGGCCCTCACCGACCCGGACGGCCGCTGGGGCCAGGGTGACCCCGTCCCGCACCGCTTCACCGCCGGGCAGCTCACCGGACTGGTCGAGGGAGCGGGCCTCCGGGTGGGCGCCGTGCACGGCGTCCGGGTCTTCGCCGACCTGGTGCCCGGCGTGCTCGTGGACACCGAGCCCGGCGCCATGGAAGCACTGCTGAAGCTGGAGGCGGCGGCGGCCGAACTGCCTGCCTTCCACTCCGTGGCGACCCAGCTCCATGTGCTCGGTGAGACTCCCGGGACGCAAGAGGCCTCGGCCGACTCCTGAGATGCCCCGCTGATCAGGTACGCGGCTGTACATGGAGTACGCCACAGGCCCCCCGTTCGGCCGAACTGCGCCGTATGATCGAGGGAGACCGCCCGGCATGACGGGTCGGCCTGCGGGGAATGGAATCTCCAGCGGGCCGGGACGTCCATGGTGGGCTCCGGTTGGCCAATTGGCGTAGAGGGGCGGGTTTCACGGGGGCGATTCCCTGCCTATCCTGAAGGGACCCCCCGGGTCGCCCCGGCGACTGCACGATGAGGAGGACTCCGTGCCGCTCTCGGAGCACGAGCAGCGCATGCTCGAGCAGATGGAGCGAGCGCTGTACGCCGAAGATCCCAAATTCGCGTCGGCGCTTGAGGGAAGCGGGCTGCGTACGTACACCCGGCGCCGGGTCTACCAGGCAGTCGCGGGCTTCCTCGTGGGTATCGCGCTCCTCATGGCCGGTATGGTCGCCAAGCAGGTGTGGCTCAGCGTGGTGGGCTTCCTCGTCATGCTGGGGTGTGCGGTCCTCGCGGTCACCGGCTGGCGCAAGGCCCCCAAGCCGGGCGAACAGCCTGCCGGTGCCCCGCAGACACGCGATCAGGGACGGTCGAAGCGCTCGGTGATGAACCGGATAGAGGAGCGCTGGCAGCGCCGTCGTGACGAGCAGGGCGGCGGCCAACAAGGCCACTGAGCCCTCAGCCCTCGGCCCTGAGCGTTGAGCTGCCGTGCCGGGCCGGTGAGTGAGACGCTGGAGCCGCGCAGACGTGGCCGGAGCGATGTGGCCGGCGAGACGCGGCGAGAGAGACGTGATGAGGGGGTGACCACCCGGTCCGGGTGGTCACCCCCTCACGCATGCCCGACCCGGGTGGAGGCGGCGGGCGCCCGCGCGCCCTGCACGGGACAGCGCTCGGCCCCTGCCGCCGAGAGAGATCTCGGCGGCAGGGGCCGAAGCCTTCCACCACCAGCTACGGCGTCACGTCAGCTGCCCGCCCCCGCGTCAGCTG
>NZ_JARGEF010000409.1:0-4021 GCF_033794725.1 Streptomyces sp. ID05-39B
CCCTCCCCCATCGCCCCAGGCGGCACGCATGCCCACAGGCTGCGCGGGGGGTAGGCCGAAGGGCCCCGCACCTTGTCGGTGTGGGGCCCTTGCTGTGTGGGGCGGGTGTCAGTCGTTGACGCCCGTGTTGCCGAAGGCGGGGTTCAGGAGGCCGATGACGTTGACGCTGTTGCCGACGGCGTTGACCGGGATGTGCACCGGGACCTGGACGACGTTGCCCGAGCCGACGCCCGGCGACTTCACGGCCGCGCCCTCGGCGCCCGCGTCGGCGACAGCGGCACCGGCGGAGGCGCCGGCCGCGATACCGGCGACGGTGAGGGCCAGAGCGGCCTTCTTGGCGATGTTCATGAGAAGGGTTCCTCCTGCTGTTGCGTGGGCGACCCGGCCGCGGGTCGTGAGCTGATCAACGCGGGAGGGAGGCCGGCGGTACGGGGCCTGGCACCAAACGGCCCGTTCGGGCGATTCGGGCGACAAGCGGACCGGCCTTCCCCGGAGTGGGGCCGGGGGAGGCCGAAGGGCTGGGACGACTCAGTGGTTGAGTCCCAGGTTGCCGAAGGCCGGGTTGAGCACGCCGATGACGTTGACGCTGTTGCCGACGGCGTTGACCGGGATGTGCACCGGGGCCTGGACGGCGTTGCCCGAGACGACGCCCGGCGAGCGCTCGGCCACACCGTCGGCCGACGCACCGCTGGTGGCGGAGGCCATCCCGGCGCCCGCGGCCACCAGCCCGCCGGCCACCATCGTCACGGCCGCTGCCTTCTTCAGGTTCTTCACTTCTGACCCCTCCTGGCGATTGCCGCGGCGATCACCGCGGCACGCACTGGAGAACGCCGGCGACCGGCCAAGGGTGCGCCATCCGGGGGACATTCCCGCGACGGTATGAATCTCAGACCGGAGGAGACGCGTCCGGATGGGCAGGGTTCAGCCGGCGGCACCGTGGCGTACGGCCCACAGGGCGGCCTGGGTGCGGTCGGCGAGGTCGAGCTTCATCAGGATGTTCGAGACGTGGGTCTTGACGGTCTTCTCGGACAGCACGAGGGCTCGGGCGATCTCCCGGTTGGAGCGGCCGTCCGCTATCAGGGCGAGGACCTCGCGCTCCCGCTCGGTGAGCGAACCGCCCCTGCCCTGGCCGGAGTTGGCCTCCTCCTGGGAGAGGAGGGCGCCGGCGACCTCCGGCTGGAGCAGGATGTGTCCGGCGTGGACCGAGCGGATGGCTCCGGCCAGCGCGTCGGGGTCCACGTCCTTGTAGACGTACCCGGCGGCGCCCGCGCGCAGGGCGGGGACCACCGTGCGCTGCTCGGTGAAGCTGGTGACGATCAGCACGCGCGCGGGGTTGGCCAGTTCCCGGAGTTTACGGAGGGCCTCCACGCCGTCCATGCCCGGCATCTTGACGTCCATCAGGACGACGTCGGGCTTCAGTTCCTCGGCGCGGGCGACTCCCTCGGCGCCGTCGGCCGCCTCGCCGACGACCTCGATGTCGTCCTGCACCTCCAGGAAGGTGCGCAGGCCCCGGCGGACGACCTGGTGGTCGTCGACGAGCAGCACCTTGATCGGGTCAGCCACCGGGAGCCTCCAGTTCGATCGTGGTGCCCTTGCCGGGCACCGATTCCACGGTCAGGCTGCCGCCGATCCCGCCGGCCCGGTCGCGCATCGACACCAGGCCGAGGTGGCGGCCGGCTCTGCGGACCGCCGTGGGGTCGAATCCGCTGCCGTCGTCCGTGACGCGCAGGACGGTGTCGGGGCCGCGCTTGTGCAGGGTCACGTCGACATGCTCCGCGCCGGAGTGGCGCAGCGCGTTGTGCAGCGCCTCCTGTGCGACGCGCAGGAAGGCCTCCTCCTGGGCGGCGGGCAGGGCGCGGACGCCGTGGCCGGTGAAGGTCACGCGCGCGGAGTGGGCGCGGTCCAGGACCTGGATCTGGGTGCGGAGGGTGGCCACGAGGCCGTCCTCGTCGAGGGCGGCGGGGCGCAGCTCGACGACGGCGGCGCGCAGTTCGTCGGCGGCCTCGGCGGCGAGGGCGGCCACCTGCTGGAGTTCGCCCTTGGCGCGGGAGGGGTCGCGGTCGACGAGGGTGGCGGCGGCCTGGGCGGTCAGACGCAGGGAGAACAGCTTCTGGCTGACCGCGTCGTGCAGTTCGTGGGCGAGCCGGGAACGCTCCTCTGCGATGGTGAGCTCGCGGCTGCGCTCGTAGAGGCGGGCGTTGGTGAGGGCGATCGCGGCGTGCTGGGCGAGGATCGAGAGCAGTTCCTCGTCGTCCTCGGTGAAGCCGCAGCGGCCCTCGGACTTCGGGCGCGGGGGGTTTGCCCGCGCGGGGCAGAGCTTGTTGGCAAGGAACAGGGCGCCGATGACCTCGTCGCCGTCTCGGATGGGCAGGCCGAGGAAGTCGGACATCTCCGGGTGTGCGGACGGCCAGCCCTCGAAGCGTGGGTCCTTGCGCACGTCGGCGAGGCGCTCGGGCTTGGCCTCGTGCAGCATCGCGGCCAGGATGCCGTGCTGGCGCGGCAGCGGGCCGATGGCCTTCCACTGTTCCTCGCCGATCCCGTCGACGACGAACTGGGCGAAGCCTCCGTGGTCGTCCGGGACGCCGAGCGCGGCGTACTGCGCGTCGAGCAGCTCACGGGCCGAGGCGACGATCGTCTTCAGGACGTCACGTACCTCGAGGTGTCTGCTCATGGCCAACAGCGCGGAACTGACCGCGGCGAGGCCGGACCGGGGGCCTTGACTCATGCTCCTCACGGTACCGGCGGGGTGTGACAGCGGGCATCGGACCTGTGACGCACCGGGGTAGGCCGCAGGGCCTAGGGCTGAGGTCCCCGGTGCCGGGGGCGTACGTCGAAGGGCCCCGGCGGGCCCCGTCCCGCGTCCGAGGCGGCCGCCGCGGTGGCGTTCCTACGGTGAGGGCACCGCCGAGTGGCGGGTCGACGAGGGGACGGTTGTCATGCCGGTTGCGATCATCACGGGGGCTTCGAAGGGGCTGGGGCGGGCGCTCGCCGAGGCCCTGGCCGCGCGGGGCTGGGATCTGGTGCTGGACGCCAGGACGGCGGAGGTGCTGAAGGAGACGGCGGCCGCGGTCGCGGAGCACGGGACGAGGGTGGAGGCGCTCGCGGGGGACGTGACCGATCCCGGGCACCGCGGCGCGCTGGTGGCGGCCGCGCGGCGGCTCGGGGGGTGCCGGCTGCTGGTGAACAACGCCAGCGCGCTGGGCGCCGAGCCGCTGGTACGGCTGGCGGAGCTGCCCCTGGACGGGCTGCGGCGGGCCCTGGAGGTGAACGTCGTGGCGGCGCTCGGCCTGGTCCAGGAGGCGCTGCCGCTGCTCCGCGCGGCGCCGGACGGTGCGGTGATCACGCTCAGCTCGGACGCCGCGGCCGAGGCGTACGGGACGTGGGGCGGTTACGGGGCGTCGAAGGCGGCCCTCGACCAGCTCGCGGCGGTGCTCGGCGAGGAGGAGCCGGGGCTGCGGGTGTGGGCGGTGGACCCCGGGGACATGGCGACGGACCTGTACGCGGCGGCCGTACCGGGGGACGACGGGGTGCGGCCCGATCCGGGGAGTGTGGTGCCGGCGTTTGTGCGGTTGCTGGACGAGCGGCCGCCGAGCGGGCGGTTCGGGGCACCGGCTCTGCTGGAGGGACGGCGATGACGCTGGCCCTGAGGGTGCCGGAGGAGCTGTCGGCGCGGGTTCCGGCCGAGCAGCGCGGGCCGGGGCGGGACCGGGATTGCGTACGGCTGCTGGTGTCGCGTGGGAGTGAACCGGCGCATCACGTGTTCCGGGAGCTGCCGGGCCTGCTGCGGGCCGGGGATCTGCTGGTGGTGAACACCTCGCCGACGCTGGCCGCGGCCGTGGACGGGCGGATCGGGCACGCGCGCGTGGTGGTGCACTTCTCCACGCTCGGGGACGACGGGCGGTGGGCGGTCGAGGTGCGGGAACCGGACGGGCGGGGCACCACGCGCCCGCGTGCGGGCGGGCCGGCCGGTACGCAGGTGCGGCTGCCCGCGGGGGTGCGGCTGGTGCTGGACGAGGGGCTG
>NZ_JARGEF010000040.1:0-43466 GCF_033794725.1 Streptomyces sp. ID05-39B
GGGGCGGACACCGGGTGGGGCGTCGTACGCCCCCCGGCGCCCCGGGCGCCCCCGTACTCCTTGCGTCGGCGGGCCAGGGGGTTCCCGGCGCGGACCGGTGGGAACCCTTCCGGCCAGGGCCGCCGTGACCCTCCTGTGGCAGGCTGGACGGGTACCCGACACCCGCCCCCCAAGGAAGGGAGCCAGGTCATGGCCGTCGTACCGCTGTCGCAGAAGGAGATCGACGACCGGCTCGCCGAGCTGCCCGGCTGGTCCCACGAGGCCGGCCGCCTCATCCGCTCCTACCGCCTCGACTCCCACTTCGCCGCGACCGCCCTGGTCATCCATGTCGCCCAGGTGCAGGAGGAGCTGAACCACCACAGCGAGCTGACCCTCGGCTACAACACGGTGTCCCTCGCGGTGAACACCCACAGCGCGGGCGACGCCGTCACCGACCTCGACTTCGAGCTGGCCCGCCGGGTGCGGGACCTGGCCCCCGCGCACGGGGCGCAGTGACACGCACGCCGGACGGGACGGGGGCCCAGGTGCTGGACTACGACGAGGAGGCCGGACTCTACGACGCCTCGCGCGGCGGCGAACCCCGGGCCGCCGCCGCCGCGGAGGCCGTCCTGGACCTCCTGCCGGACGGCACGCGCCGGCTGCTCGACGTCGCCTGCGGCACCGGCATCGTCACCCGCAGACTCGCCGCCGGACGTGAGGGACTGCGGGTGACCGGCGTCGACCTCGCCGCGGCGATGGTCCGCCAGGCCGCCGTGCGCCTGCCGGGCGCCGTCGTCCGCGCCGACAGCCGCCGACTGCCCTTTCGTGACGGCGAGTTCGACGCCGTCAGCAGCGTGTGGCTGCTGCATCTGGCCGCCTCCGACGCGGACGTGCGGGCGATCGTCGCCGAGTGCGCGCGGGTGCTGCGGCCCGGCGGGGTGTACCTCACCACCGTCGACAAGGCCGCCGCGCACAACGTGGGCAGCGACATCGACGCCGTCCTCGCCTCCCGCCCGCCCCGCGCGGCCCGCGACGCGGCGGCGCTCGTCGACTCCTACGCCGCCGGCCGCGGCCTCGTCCCCGCCGGGCACGGCCGCTTTCCCGGCCGGGGTCAGGGCCGCAGCCCGCGCCGCACCATCGCCGACCTTCGGCGCGGCTGGTTCGTCACGCTGCCGTCGGGCGAGCCGATCGCGGAGACGTTCGCCGCGCGCCTGGCCGCGCTGCCCGATCAGGACCGGCCCCGCCCCGATCCCTGGTTCACGCTCAGGGCGTACCGCAAGCCGGGGGCTGTGTCGGCGGACGCGTGAAGTCCATGATCCAGTTGGTCACCCAGGGGTGCCCGCCGTCGGCGGAGAACGCCTGCTCCCAGCGGGCCGCCGTCGCCGACACCCCCGACCACACGAAACGCACGCGCACGTCCTTGCCGTCGTAGGTGTCCTCGCCATGGAACTCGCCCCGGCCGCCGGTGAACCGGCCGACGACGGGTGGGAACAGCCGGCCGGTGCCGCTGGACGACCAGTACAGCGACCACAGACGCGTCGACGGATCGAACAGCCGTAGCGTCAGCCCCTTGGACCCCAGGTGCGGCATGTCGATCTCGTCGAGGTTCGCGGCCCCGTCGAACAGCGGCAGGCAGCGGCTGGTGCTCGTGAACTCCGGCTCCCAGTCACTGCCGGGGTCGAGGAAGCGGGTGCGGCGGCGGTGCCGGCCCTGCCACTGACCGTGGAGGAAGTCGAAGTCGTGGGCGGTGCTCATACGCGGTCTCCGGTGGTTCCAGCGGGCATCGCGTCACTCATGTAGGCGTCCAGGTCCGGCACTTCGGGCGAGAGGAGGTGGCGAACCCACGCGTCCCGTTCGTACACGAGGGGCGGCAGCTCCCAGACACAGCCGATCCACGGCCGGTCCGTCGCGACGAAGTGCGCGGGATCGCGGTCCGGGCAGCCCAGCACCGGCTGGCCCGCGGCCGCGCCCCGGAAGTGCAGGACGTTGTCCCAGACCCAGCTGTAGGCGTTGAGGTAGGCGCCGTCGTCGCCGCCCCGGTGCAGCACGACGAACGTGGCCGGCGGTGTCCCGTCCGGCTCCGGCAGCAGCTCCGGCAGGATCGCGTACGCCGCCCGCTCCACGTCGGGCGCGATGCCCGCCGGGTCGCCAGTGACGTGGTAGCGCTTGATGCTCCGTCCCGCCACCTCGATCGGCGGATGCACGGTCAGCAGTTTCTCGGTGAAGGCCATGGCGTGACGTTAGAGGCGCTTCACTGACACCATGTGTCAGTGAAGTCCAGTCGACTCGTCTCGATCCTGCTGCTGCTCCAGACCCGCGGCCGGATGACCGCCGCCCAGCTCGCGGCGGAGCTGGAGGTGTCGGTGCGCACGGTCTACCGGGACGTCGAGGCGCTGGGCGCGGCGGGCGTCCCGCTGTACGGCGACGCGGGGCACGCGGGCGGATACCGGCTGCTCGACGGGTACCGCACCCGGCTGACCGGGCTCACCACCGAGGAGGCCGAGGCGCTGTTCCTGGCGGGCGTGCCCGGTCCCGCGGCCCAGCTCGGCCTCGGCGCGGTGCTGGCCGCCGCCCAGCTGAAGGTGCGGGCGGCGCTGCCGGCGGAGCTGCGGGAGCATGCCGACCGGATCAGCGGGCGCTTCCATCTGGACGCGCCGGGCTGGTACGCGGGGGCGGAGGAGGCACCGTATCTGCCGGCGGTCGCCGACGCGGTATGGAACAACCGTGTACTGGATATCGCATACCGTCGATGGCGTACACCCACCGACGTGGACCGCCGGCTGGAGCCGTACGGCCTCGTCCTCAAGGCGGGCCGCTGGTACGTCGTCGCCGGTCCCGGCCCGCGGACGTTCCGTGTCGACCAGATCCTCCGCCTCACCGTCTCCGGGGAGCGGTTCGTCCGCCCGGACGACCTCGACCTGGCCGCCTACTGGACGGAGTACCAGCGCGACTTCCACGAGCGGCTCCACACCGCCGAGGCGATGGTCCGGCTGGCACCGGGCGTGACCCTGGCACGCGCGAGACCCGTGGCGGAATCCGCGGGGGAGGGCGCGGCGGAGGGCGCGGAGGCGGACGCCGACGGCTGGACCGTGGTCACCGTCCCCATCGAATCCGTGGAGCGGGCGCACGACGAGTTCCTGGGCCTCGGCGCGGGCGTGGAGGTGCTCGGTCCGCCCGAGCTGCGGGAGCGCCTCGCCCGGACCGTGACCACACTCGCCGAGCGCTACCGTGGTGCCCCCGGCGATTCGTACGCCGACCCCGGCAACGCCCGGCCCGTCGGCGGCGACTGAGAGAGCGGAACCCGTCCGCCCTCTCGGGAGGTACGTCACGTGCAGCACCCGCACCCGCACTCACCCACGCCCGAACCCACGCCCGCACCCGCGCAGAACCGTCCGGGTCCGCCCGCGCACCGCAGACGCCGCCGCACCGCCGTCCTCGCCGCCACGCTCGCGGTGACGGCGCTCGTCGGCGCCGGACTCACCACGCTGGCCACGGACAGCGCCGAAGCGGCCACCGCCCGCCAGGTCGAGAAGCTCGACCGCGGAGTCGTCAGCGTGCACACCGACAGCGGCAACCTGGTCAGCTGGCGCTGGCTCGGCACCGACCCGAACGACGTGTCCTTCAACGTCTACCGGGCCGGGACCAAGGTCAACTCGACCCCGGTCACCGGCTCCACGAACTTCTTCCACTCCGGAGCCCCGGCCCAGGCCGACTACACGGTCCGCGCGGTCGTCGGCGGTGCCGAACAGGCCGACTCCGTCCACGCGGTCCAACTGCGCACCGGCTACAAGGACGTACCGATCACCCCGCCCGCCGGCGGCACCACCCCCGACGGCGTGGCCTACACGTACGAGGCGAACGACGTCTCCGTCGGCGACCTCGACGGCGACGGCGCGCTCGAGTTCGTCCTCAAGTGGTATCCGACGAACGCCAAGGACAACTCCCAGTCCGGCTACACCGGCAACACGGTCATCGACGCCGTCAAGCTCGACGGCACCCGCCTGTGGCGCGTCGACCTGGGCCGCAACATCCGCTCCGGCGCCCACTACACGCAGTTCCAGGTGTACGACTACGACGGCGACGGCAAGGCCGAGGTCGCCATGAAGACGGCCGACGGCACCAGGGACGGCACCGGCGCGGTCATCGGCAACTCCGGTGCCGACCACCGCAACTCCAGCGGTTACGTCCTGGCAGGACCCGAGTTCCTCACCATGTTCAACGGGCAGACCGGCAAGGCGATGGGCACGGTCGACTACGTACCGGCCCGCGGTACCGTCTCCTCCTGGGGCGACTCCTACGGCAACCGCGTCGACCGCTTCCTCGCCGGCACCGCCTACCTGGACGGCATCCGCCCGTCGCTCGTCATGGCGCGCGGCTACTACACCCGTACGGTGATCGCGGCCTGGGACTGGCGGGGCGGCGCCTTCACCCGCCGCTGGACCTTCGACACCAGCTCCTCCACCAACTCCGGGAAGGGATACGACGGTCAGGGCAACCACTCGCTGTCCGTGGCCGACGTCGACGCCGACGGCAAGGACGAGATCGTCTACGGAGCGATGACCGTCGACGACAACGGCAGCGGCCTGTGGACCACCAAGCTCGGCCACGGCGACGCGGGCCACGTGGGTGACCTCGTGCCGTCGCGGGCCGGACTGGAGTACTTCAAGGTCTCCGAAAACACCAGCAAGCCCGGCTCCTGGATGGCGGACGCGCGCACCGGCCAGATCCTGTGGCAGACGGCGTCCGGCGCGGACAACGGCCGTGGCGTCGCCGCCGACGTCTACGCCGGCAGCGCGGGCGCCGAGGCATGGTCCGCCTCCGACACCACCCTGCGCTCGGCGACCGGCGCCTCCCTCGGCCGTGAGCCGTCCAGCATCAACTTCGTCACCTGGTGGGACGGCGATCCCGTCCGCGAACTCCTCGACGGCACCCGCATCGACAAGTACGGCACCTCCGGCGACACCCGCCTGCTGACCGCCTCCGGGGTCCACTCCAACAACGGCACCAAGTCCACCCCGGCCCTGTCCGGGGACATCCTCGGCGACTGGCGTGAGGAGGTCGTCTGGCCGACCTCCAACAACACGGCCCTGCGCGTCTACTCCACGCCGGTCGAGACCGGCACGAAGATCACCACCCTGTTGCACGACACCCAGTACCGTTCGGCCCTGGCCTGGCAGAACACCGCCTACAACCAGCCGCCCCACCCGAGCTTCTTCATCGGTAACGGCATGGCGACGGCACCCCGGCCCACGGTCTACACGCCCTGACCGGTTCCGCGCGAAGGGCGCGTGCCGCTCGCGGCACGCGCCCCACGGTCCGGCACCCTTCTGGTGGCGGCTCAGTTCACCGCACAGCTCTGATCACCGAGCTTGAACGCGGCCGGTTTCGCGTTGGTGCCCGACCAGCTGCCCGTGAAGCCGAAGCTCACCGAGGAGCCCGCCGCCACGTTGCCGTTCCAGCCGATGTTCCTGGCGGTCACCGTGGCCCCCGACTGGGTGTGCTCGGCGTTCCACAGCTGGGACACCGTCTGCCCGTTGGCGAAGGCCCAGTTCAGCGACCATCCCGACCAGGCGCTCGTCCCGGTGTTGGCGAGTTTCACGTCCGCCTGGAAGCCGCCGGACCACTGGTTGGTGATCGTGTACGTCACCGCGCAGGCGCCCGTCGGCGTCGGATCCGTACCGCCACCGCCACCCCCGCCTCCAGGGTCCGAGGTGTCCCCGTAGATCACGCCCCGGCCGTTCGTCGAGACGTACACCCGGCCGTAGACCCGCGGGTCACCCGTGATCGCGTCACCGGTCCAACCCCACTGGTGGGCATCGTCGTTGATCCGCGTCCAGGTCGCGCCCTTGTCCGTGGAACGGAAGATGCCCCGCACACCGGCGATCTGCGCGCTGGTGTACAGCGTCTGGTACGAGGCGCCCGGGGCCGCCTTGCCGAAGCCGATCGTGTCGGCCTGCTCGACGTTCGACAGCTTGGTGAAGCTCGCGCCGCCGTCCGTGGAGTGCCACAGCCCGTACGCCCCGTCGCTCGCCCCGCCGGCCAGCCAGATGTCGCCCTTCGCGCCCGGCAACGCCTTGAACCGCACGCTGTCCCCGCTGGGCAGACCGGTCGCAGGGGAGGCGGTGAAGGTCACACCGCCGTCCGAACTGACGTAGAACTTGCCCGACTTGAAGCCGTAGAACGTCTTGGCGTCGACGCGGTCGGACTCCACGATCGCGCCGGCCGGGATGCCGCTCGACGCCGACCAGGAGGTGCCGAAGCCCGTCGTGTGGTGCACACCCGCGCCGGCCGGGCTCCACACGAAGCGGCTGCCGTCCGCCGCCGCGGCCACCGTCCCGCCGCCGCTCACCCCCGAGGGGTCGGTGCCCGCGAACCAGTTGGCGCCGTTGTCCGTCGAGAACGCCACATGAGGGCCCGAGTCGAGATTCCCGGTCCGCACCACCGTGTTCGGGCCGGCCTCGGCGAAGTCCAGGCTCGTCGTCGTGGTGAAGTTCGGCGAACTGAACATCATCGACGGGACCTTGGTCAGATCCGTGTGCCGGAAGCCGCCGATGTCACCGAGGGCGCTGAGCAGCGGGGCACCCGACGGCGGAGAGGCCAGGTCCAGGACCGCGGTCTCCTCCAGGCCCTGCACCATCGGCTTGATGGTGAACTGGGTGCCGGCGTCCCAGTTGGTGAGGTTCTCCGTGCCGTAGACCGTCGCGCCCGTGCCGTACATCATCCGGTTCGAGTCGAACGGGTCGATCTCCAGCGACTCCGTCATCCAGCCCAGTTTCGGCGACTGCTCGGGCGGCGACGGATTCGCGCCCCAGGTCAGCCAGGGGGAGGAGGAGACGTCCATGGTGTAGCGGTTCTGGCGGGTGGGATACGAGGAGTAGTCCCAGGCCTTCGTCCAGGTGCCGCCGCTGTCCGTGGAGCGGAAGATCTGGGTGTCCGGCCACCAGGAGCTGTAGGCGGTCGCCATCACCGTGCCGGGACGCTGCCGGTCGAGCGTCAGGCCGCTGAAGCCGTAGTAGGTGTCGGCCTCGGCCACCGGGCTGATGTCGGTCCAGGTGCCGGTCCCCGTCGCGTACCGGTACAGCCGGCCCTTGCCGCCGTCGTACGGGCCGCCCTTGTCGCTGTATGCGATGTACAGCTGGCCGTTGACGGTATCCAGTACCCCTTTGTGCGCGAGATGTCCCGTCGGCTGTCCGGCCACCCGCGACCAGGTCGCGCCGGCGTCCGTCGAGCGGTACACCGCGTTGGCCGTGTCCGCGACACCGACGTAGATCGTCTTCGTCGCGTTGCCCGAAGTGCCCGTGGACTCGTCGAAGGTGACCCAGACGATGCCCTGGTTGTCGGAGGAGTAGCCGCTCGTGTCGCTCGGATCCTGCACGTAGTTGCCCACGTTGGGGAAGTTCGCCACCTGCGACCAGGTCACCCCAGAGTCCGTCGACCGCCACAGCCCCTTGCCGCTCGGCGCGCCCAGATACAGCACGCTGCCCCGGTTCGGGTCGACGGCGAGCCGCTCGCCCATGCCCCGGCCGGGCATGTTCCCGCCCAGCTTGAACGGCAGATCCGTCTTCCGCCAGCTCGCGCCCCGGTCCGCGGAGCGCATGACGGCCCCGTTCCCCGGGTCCCAGCTGTTGGTGTACGTCCCGACGGCCGCGTACACCTTGTCCGGGTCGACGGAGTCGGAGGCCAGGCTCACCACGCCCGTGTGCCCCCAGTTCGCCCAGCCGACCGAGTCCAGCAGCGGCGTCCAGGTCTTGCTGTTCTGCTGCCAGCGGTAGGCGCCGCCGATGTCGGTGCGGGCGTAGGCGAGGTCCTTCTCCTTGCGGTTGAAGACGATGCCCGGGACGAAACCGCCACCGTCGATCCGGGCGTTCTTCCAGGAGTACGACTCCGCCGCCAGGGTCGTGGTGGGGGGAGCGCTGTCGGCGGCCAGTGCGGGCGGGGTGCCGGCGAGCAGGCCGGCCGCGAGTGCCAGCGCGGCCGTGAGGATGCGGGTTCTTCGCACGGTGGGGGTCCTTCCTCGCGAAGCCATGTGAGCCCAGGTGAGGGGTCGTCGTGCGGGAGGTGCGACGACCGGGCGGTCCCCTGTGCGGGTGGGGACCGCCCGGCGCGGTACGCGGAGCCTTCGGGACCTCACGTCCGGATCAGGCCGGGCCCGATCCGGACGTGAGGCCCTGGCGGGGACCTATTCGAGAAGCTCCGCGTACGAGCCCATGGCCATGGCGATGTCCGCCTGGGCCCAGAAGCGGTGGTACGTGAACACGGGCGCGGCTCCGCCCGCGAGGTAGCTCTCGATCTTCGACCAGGACGGGTCGTCCTCGTAGAAGGACCTGATCGAGTCGAAGGTCGAGGAGGCGCTGATCGCGTCGCCGTTCGGCATCGTGCCGGTCCAGCCGCTCGGGACGTACACGCCGTCGTCGAAGCGGTTGTAGTCGGAGCGGGTCTCGGGAACCGCGATACCGAGGGCGTCCTGGTTGTTGTTCCACATGCCGTCCAGGAGAGCCTTGGCCGTCGACTTCGCCTCCGCGTCACCGGACCTGGCGGCGTAGTACGTCAGGGTTCTGGCGTAGGCGGCGGCCACCCCGACGTCGTTGGTGTAGTCGGCGACGGTGACGTGAAGTCCGGTGTTGCCACCGGGACTCGACGCGTTCCAGGTGTCGGGCTGGCCCGACCACTGGAGGGTGGAGGGGATGAGGAAGGAACCGTCCGGGTTGACCGTGGTCTTGGACAGGGCCCAGTCGACCCACTTGTCCAGGACGACCTTGGCGTCGGCGTCACCCGTCTGCTGGTAGTACTCCGCCACCCGCTCCATCGACCACGCCTGGAAGCCGAACCACTGGTTGGACGGCGGGTCGTGGTAGACGGGCTGCTGGTCGTAGTACATGCCGTAGAAGGTCGACTTGCCGGCCGGGGGAGTCGCGTAGCGGCCCGCCCAGCTGTTCGTCGCCCCGCCCGCGATGGCGCCCTCACTGGACTGGAGCCAGCGGTAGAACTCCAGCTGCCGGTCGAGCGACTTGGCCCAGTCCGCCTGTCCCGTCGCCGACTTGGGCTTCAGGTCGGCGTAACTGCTCAGCGCGTAGGCGGCCAGGGGGTTCTGGTAGCCGCCGTGCGCGTGGCTGGATCCGATGCGCCAGGCCCAGCCGGCACTGGTGTCGGTGGCGCCGCCCCACGCGTAGTACCAGGACAGCAGGTAGTGCGAGGAGTCCTTGCCGGTGCCCGCGGGGCAGGCCGACGGACCGACGCAGTTGCCGACCTTCTTGAAGTACTTGTCGTACATCGCGTAGCGCAGATAGTCGCCCATCTTGGCCGCCTTGGCGAGGGTGGCCGAGACCTGGCTGCCCTTGCCCTGCTGCTCGGCCCAGATGTCCGCCCAGTACGCGGCCTGTACGGCCCGCGCGTCGGCGTCCGGGGCGTTGGTGAACTTCCACTGCTTGGCGTAGGAGGCGTCACCGGTGAACAGGTCCAGGTAACCGTTCCTGCCGCCGTACGTGAAGTTGTCGCAGGTCGGCTGCGGCACCGTCTCCCACACCGATTCCTGCGCACCGCGCTGGAAGGTGTTGATGTACGACGGGCCGGTGTCGGACGGGCCGGCCTGGCACTTCCCGGGGGAGTTGCCGTAGCCGTACACGTTGTCGACGTCCTGGAGCCAGTGCATGGCGTAGACGTCGTCCGTGCCGTAGGCGGTCTTCAGTTCACCGGCGATCGGATCCGGCCCCACCGACACGGCGGCGTCCAGCTTCGCCGGGTACTCGTTGGGCGTGTCCAGTTCCGGCGCGTACGTCGCCGGCTTGGAGGCGTTGTAGAAGGAGTTGGTCGGCTGGTCGGCGTGGGTGGGGATCATGAACTTCTCCATGATCTCCCAGGCGCCGTTGAACTTGGTCCAGTCGCCCGTGACCTTGCCGTACATCGCCTGCAGCCAGAGCAGATAGCTGTAGGCCTCCGACGTGGTCTCGTGCCCGTGGTCCGGGGCCTCGACGATCAGCGTCTCCACCGAGTGGTACGGAATCCCCTCGGGGGAGAAGTAGCCGTTCGCCGGGTTGGTGATCTTGCCGTACAGCTCCAGGAAGCGCGCGTCGTACGCCTTCGTCGCGGCGATCTGGGTGGCGGTCACCGAGGCCTTGGCGTGCCCGGTCGCCGACGACTCGAAGGTCGCCGCGCCCGTGCCGGTGCTGTTGCCCGTGATGGTCACCCGCTGTGCGGTGTTCCAGTTCGACGGGGTGAAGGTCAGACCGGCGCCACCGGTCACCGTGAGTCCCGTGTTGCCGCTCGTCCGGGCGGTCGTCACGGTCACGTTGGCCGACGGTTGCGTGGAAAGCCGTATCTCGTACGTTCCCGTCCTGCCCTGCTGGACGGCGAGCTGGGTGGTGGAGGCCACCACGGCCGGTCCGGAGGCGACCGTGATGCCGACCGGCGTGGACGACGCGGAGGCGCCCAGACTGTCGTAGGCCTTCGCGACCAGAGAATGACTGCCTACGGTCAACCCGGAGGCGGACAGTGAGTACGGCGCGCTGGTGTCGGTGCCCAGCAGGGCCGTGTCGTCGTAGAACTCGACCTTGGAGACGGTCGCGCCGTCGGCGGCCGCCGCGGTGGCCGCGAGCGGCACCGCGTCACCCTGGGTGTAGACCGCGCCCGCGGTGGGGCTGGTCAGCACCGTGATCGGCGGCTGGTGGGCGCCGGTGCAGGGCGTGCCGTTGACGGAGAAGCTCGCGGGAGCGGCGTTGCTGCCGCTGTAGGTGAACTGCGCCCCGGTGCTGACCGCCGCGCCGGCGGCGACAGTTGCGTTGTACGAGGCGTTGTTCACCGTGATCTGCTGGCCGGACTGCGACCAGCTGCCGTTCCAGCCGTTCGACAGTTTCTGGTTGCCGGCGTAGGCGTACGTCAGGGCCCAGCCGTTGATCGGGTCCGTACCGCGATTGGTGAGGGTGAGATCCGCGGTGAAGCCGGAGCCCCAGTCGTTGGTCTTGTAGTCCACGCTGCACTGAAGTGCCGCAGCCTGGGCGGAAGTTGTGAGCGTACTCAGTGTGGCCAGGGGGAGCGCGAGGGCCGCCAGGGCGGCGGTCCACAGTCGCCGCGCCCTGCGGCGTCTGCGTGAGGGATCCATGGTGCTGGTTCCTCCTTGCGGCTCGGAGAAGGGGGGAGGAGCAACAAGCCTTGAACCAGTGGGAGCGCTCCCATAGTGAGGACGGGGGTGTGAACGGTCAAGGTGCTTGAAGAGTCGAAAAGATTCGACACATGTTGTTGAGGGAAAGTCAGCGCCTCCCCTGTTCTTTGCCGACACTCGGCGCTAGCTTCGTTGACACCAGTGGGAGCGGTTCCATCAGTCGACGCGTCCGTACCGACGTGCCCGAGCTGTGAGGAGTCGCTCATGCGATACCCCCCGCGTTCAGTACTTTTAGCCGTCGCCGGCACGTTCGCCCTCGCCCTGGGCGCGAGCCTGCCGGTCATGACGGCGCAGGGAGCCACACCCGTGCGCACGGTGGAGCACTTTGTCACCGGGCGGTGGGACGCCGGCTTCCAGGGGGCCGTGAAGGTCACCGACCACACGGCCGCCCTGAGCGGCCGGAGCCTGACCTTCGACCTCACCGACGGGCAGAAGAGCACGCACGGCAGGACCGCCAAGTGGTCCCAGCCGGGTACGACCGTCACCGCGACGAACGAGAGCCACCACGCCACCCTCGGCACCGGCGTGAGTGTCAGCGCCGCATTCACCGCCACGAGGCCGGGTGCCGACGCCGTACCGACGACGTTCGACCCGGACGGTACGAGGGCCGACGTCGACGCCGGCCGTTGGCACGTGTCAAGGCGCACGGCATGACGCCGATCGTCGAACCGCACCGTCCCCGCGGCCAGTACACGGGCCGCTCGGCGGCCTGCTCCGACGTGCCCGCCGACTGCCGGAAACGGTGCTGGAAACCGATGCCGGACAGGCGGTACACCCCCGGCGTTCCGGTTGGTCGCCGGAATGCAGGATCCGGTCGACGCCGTACGGTCGACGCCGTACGGTCGGCTCCTCCTCCGACGAACGCTGTCGGAGCCACACACTCGCCCCCGTCGCCGCCCAGGTTCCGCCGGCGGCAGGGGGGATCGGCGAGAACAGCCGCTCACGCGGATTCGACGACCAGGTCATGAAGTGGTTCGACGAGCCGCGAACTGCCGTACCCGGGCCGGACCCGGAGCACGTGGGACTGCTCCACCGGTCCGTCCCCGAGCCCGGACCGCGACGGGACACCCACCGCGTACGGCTTCGGGCCGCGTGATCGTCCGCGTGCCCTGAACGGCTGACACCGGCACCACCCGACCACCGCAACCGCTAGGGAACCGCGCACCCATCGACACCCGCGACCGAGAAGGAAACCCGCACTCATGAGCCGTAGCAGAACAGCGATACTCGCCGCACTGGCGCTGGTCGCCGGTGCCTCCGGGACGGCACTCGCCGTCGTCCCCGGTGACGCCGGCATCGCCGCCGCGCCCTGCACCGTCGACTACAAGGTGCAGAACGACTGGGGCAGCGGCTTCACCGCCAGCGTCACCGTCACCAACAACTCGGCTGCCAAGTCGAGTTGGGCCGTGAAGTGGTCGTACGCCGGGAGCCAGAAGGTCACCAACGCCTGGAACGCGAAGGTCACCCAGTCCGGCGCGGCCGTCACCGTCGCCAACGAGAGCTACAACGGCACGCTGGCGACGGGCGGTTCGGCCAGCTTCGGGTTCCAGGGCACCTACAGCGGCAGCAACGCGGTCCCGGCGACCTTCACCCTCGACGGCGTCACCTGCAACGTCGACGGCGGCGGCCCCACCGACCCCGGTCCGACGGACCCCGGCCCGACCGGTCCGAGCACCAAGGTCGACAACCCCTACGCCGGCGCCAAGATGTACGTGAACCCCGAGTGGTCGGCGAAGGCCGCCGCCGAACCGGGCGGCAACCGCGTCTCCAACCAGCCCACCGCCGTCTGGCTCGACCGCATCGCCGCGATCAACGGCGTCAACGGCGGCATGGGCCTGCGCGACCACCTCGACGCGGCGCTGACCCAGAAGGGTTCCGGCGAACTCGTCGTCCAGCTGGTCATCTACAACCTGCCCGGCCGTGACTGCGCCGCCCTCGCCTCCAACGGCGAGCTGGGCCCGACGGAGATCGACAAGTACAAGACGCAGTACATCGACCCGATCGCGGCGATCCTCGCCGACTCCAAGTACGCCGGGCTGCGCATCGTCAACACCATCGAGATCGACTCGCTGCCCAACCTCGTCACCAACACCGGCAGCCGCCCCACGGCCACCCCGCAGTGCGACGTGATGAAGGCCAACGGCAACTACCAGAAGGGCGTCGGCTACGCCCTGAACAAGCTCGGTGACGCGCCCAACGTCTACAACTACATCGACGCGGGCCACCACGGCTGGATCGGCTGGGACGACAACTTCGCCCCGAGCGCCGCCCTGTTCAAGGAGGCGGCGACCGCGGAGGGCGCCACCGTCAACGACGTCCACGGCTTCATCACCAACACGGCCAACTACAGCGCCCTGAAGGAGAACAACTTCACCATCAACGACAACGTGGCCGGCAAGTCGGTCCGCGAGTCGAAGTGGGTCGACTGGAACCGCTACGTCGACGAGCTGTCCTTCGCCCAGGGCTTCCGTAACCAGCTGGTGACGACCGGCTTCAACTCCGGTATCGGCATGCTGATCGACACCTCCCGCAACGGCTGGGGCGGCACCGCCCGGCCCGCCGGACCGGGCGCCACGACCACCGTCGACACCTACATCGAAGGCGGCCGCTACGACCGCCGCATCCACATCGGCAACTGGTGCAACCAGTCGGGTGCCGGCCTCGGCGAACGTCCGCAGGCGGCCCCCGCGGCCGGGATCGACGCGTACGTCTGGGTCAAGCCGCCGGGCGAGTCCGACGGCTCCAGCAGCGCCATCCCGAACGACGAGGGCAAGGGCTTCGACCGGATGTGCGACCCGACGTACACGGGCAACCCGCGCAACGGCAACAGCATGTCCGGCGCCCTGCCGAACGCGCCGGTCTCCGGGCACTGGTTCTCCGCCCAGTTCCAGCAGCTGATGCAGAACGCGTACC
Organism: Streptomyces sp. ID05-39B; assembly: GCF_033794725.1. Taxonomy (NCBI): domain Bacteria; kingdom Bacillati; phylum Actinomycetota; class Actinomycetes; order Kitasatosporales; family Streptomycetaceae; genus Streptomyces; species Streptomyces sp. ID05-39B. The sequence continues at coordinate 14,048 of NZ_JARGEF010000040.1, forward strand.
CGCCCCTGCCGTAACCGCCGCAACGAAATGACCCGCCGGGGATCACCGCCCCGCCCTGCCCCGGCGCAGTGTCCGGCCGCTTCCGTCCACGGGAGCGGCCGGGCCGCGTTTCCCGGGAAACCGCTTGCGATTTTTTGCCGTCCCGGCAACAGCGGTGGCCTCCGGCCGGTGCGTCGACGCACGCTGTCAGCATGACGGACGAGAGGCTGACCACCATGGCGCACGAGCAGCATGAGCCCCACGAGCAACATGAGCCCCACGAGCAGCATGAAACGCACCGGCACGAGGGCCACGCCCGCGACGGGCAAGCCTCCGAGGGCCACCACGCTCACGGCCAAGGTCACGGTCACGGCACCGAGATCGACTGGGCCGCGATGGCCCCGCATCTCGAGGCCCAGGCCGAACTGTTCATGCCCCTGTACGAGAAGGCCTTGTCCTGGCTCGGCAAGGAGGTGACCGAGCCGGGTCTGATCGTCGATGCCGGCAGCGGACCCGGCGTGGTGTCCTGTCTGTTCGCCGAGGTGTTCCCGGGCGCGCGAGTCATGGCCGTCGACGGTTCCCGACCGCTCCTGGAGCGGGCGCGGGCGCGGGCCGCTCGGCTCGGCCAGGGCGATCGATTCGGCACACTGGTCGGTGAACTCCCCGGTGTGCTCGACGAGTTGGACTATCCAGCAGACCTGATCTGGGCCGGCCGCAGTCTGCACCACCTCGGCGACCAGCGCGCCGCCCTCGCCGCGTTCGCCGAGCGGCTGGCGCCCGGCGGCACCCTGGCGATCATGGAGGGCGGCCTGCCGAGCCGGTTCCTGCCGCGTGACCTCGGATTCGGCCGCCCCGGTCTGCAAGCGCGGCTCGACGCGCTGGAGACGGAGTGGTTCGCGCGGATGCGGGCCGACCTGCCCGCAGTCGTCGAGGAGGCCGAGGACTGGGCCGCGCTGTTGAGCGCTGCGGGCCTCAAGCACGCCCGCAGCCGCAGCTTCCTGCTCGATCTGCCGGCCCCCGCCTCCGATCGGGCCCGCGCCTACATCGCCGACTATTTCGGCCGCCTGCGCGACAACTTCGGCGACACCCTCGACCCGGGCGACCGGGCCGTGCTCGACCGGCTGCTCGACCCGCAGGACCCGGCGGGCGTGCACCGCAGGCAGGACGTGTTCGTGCTGGCCGCCCACACGGTCCACACGGCGGTCAAGCCGGTCTGAGGACATGAGCGACCTGAGGAACAACTGAAGACACGGGGCGGCCGCCCTGAGCAGCTCTCCCGGCCGGCACGAAGCCCGCGACCGGCGCACGCGAAGGACGCCCCCCGCCCGGAGGGGCGCCCCTTCGCGCGCTGTCCCGCCGGCGTCCGGCGACTCAGCCGATGTCGAACACGGCCGGGTCCGGGCCGATCCGCCGGTCCTCGTTCAGCGCGCTGATCGCGGCCAGGTCCTCGGTGTCCAGGCTGAAGTCGAACACCTCGATGTTCTCCTTGATCCGCGACGGCGTCACGGACTTCGGGATCACGACGTTGCCGAGCTGGAGGTGCCAGCGCAGCACGACCTGGGCCGGTGTGCGGTGGTGCTTTCGGGCGATGGCGACGATCGCCGGCACCTCCAGCAGCCCCTTGCCCTGGCCCAGCGGGGACCAGGCCTCGGTGGCGATGCCCTGCTCCGCGTGGAACTCCCGCAGGGCGTGCTGCTGGAGGTGCGGGTGCAGCTCGATCTGGTTGACCGCGGGGATGACCGAGGTCTCGGCGATCAGCCGCTCCAGGTGCTCCGGCAGGAAGTTGGAGACGCCGATGGCGCGTGTGCGGCCGTCCGCCAGGAGCTTCTCGAACGCCTTGTACGTGTCGACGTAGGTACCGCGAGCCGGCAGCGGCCAGTGGATCAGGTACAGGTCGAGGTAGTCCAGGCCCAGCTTCTCCATCGAGGCGTCGAACGCGCGCAGTGTCGCGTCGTACCCCTGGTCGCTGTTCCAGAGCTTTGTGGTGACGAAGAGGTCCTCGCGGGCCACGTCCGAGGCGGCGAGTGCCTTGCCGGTGCCCTCCTCGTTGCCGTAGATCGCCGCTGTGTCGATGCTGCGGTACCCGGCCTCCAGCGCGGTGGCCACCGCCCGCTCGGCCTCGTCGTCCGGCACCTGCCAGACACCGAAGCCCAGCTGGGGCATCTCGACGCCGTTGTTCAGGATGATCGGGGGGACCTTGCTGCTCACGAGCTCTTGATCCTTCGGTTGTCCGTCAAGTGGTGTTCCCATGGTCAACGATCACGGGGCGTGATGCATTCCGGACTGCGGAACTCGCGGTCCGGAATCCCCGGGCCGGTGTCCGGCAGTCCGTGTCCGAGGGCCGGAACGTGGGCCCCGGAACGCCGGTCCGGGGGTCACGCCCCGTACAGCGCTTCGACCTCGTCGGCGTACGTGTTCTCGATGGCCTTGCGCTTCAGCTTCAGGGACGGCGTGAGCAGGCCGTGCTCCTCGGTGAACGGCTGGGCGAGGATGCGGAACGTACGGATCGACTCCGCCTGCGACACCAGCGTGTTCGCCGCCACGACGGCCCGGCGCACCTCGGCCTCCAGGTCCGGATCGCTCACCAGCTCGGCGGGCGGAAGCTGCGGTTTCCTGCGCATCTGAAGCCAGTGTTCGACCGCTTCCTGATCGAGGGTGACCAGAGCGGCGACGAACGGCCGGTCGTTGCCGACGAGGATGCACTGGTTCACCAGCGGATGGTCCCGGACGCGTTCCTCCAGCAGCGCGGGTGAAACGCTCTTGCCGCTGGAGGTGACCAGGATCTCCTTCTTGCGGCCGGTGATGGTGAGGTAGCCGTCCTCGTCGAGGGAGCCGAGATCGCCGGTGGCGAGCCAGCCCTCGTGCAGGGCCTCGTCGGTGGCCTTGGGGTTGTTGAGGTACCCCTGGAAGATGTTGTCGCCGCGCAGCCAGATCTCGCCGTCGTCCGCGATGTGCACGGTCAGCCCGGGGATGGCCTGGCCGACGGTGCCGTAGCGGGTGCGGCCGGGCGGGTTGGCGGTGGCGGCCGCGGTGGTCTCGGTGAGGCCGTAGCCCTCGTAGATCTGCACGCCCGCGCCGGCGAAGAACAGGCCGAGCCTGCGGTCCATCGCCGAGCCGCCGGACATGGCGTGCCGGACCCGGCCGCCCATGGCCGCGCGCACCTTGGAGTAGACGAGCTTGTCGAACAGCTGGTGCTGCATGCGCAGGCCGGCCGTGGGGCCCGGTCCGGTGCCCCACGCCTTCGCCTCGACGGCCTCCGCGTAGTTGACGGCCACCTCGACGGCCTTCTCGAACGGCCCGGCCCGGCCCTCCCGCTCGGCCTTGCGGCGTGCCGCGTTGAAGACCTTCTCGAAGATGTACGGCACGGCGAGGAAGAAGGTCGGCCGGAAGGCCGCCAGGTCGGGCAGCAGGGCGGCGGCGTTCAGCTGGGGCTGGTGGCCGAAGCGGACCCGGCCGCGGATCGCGGCGATCTGCACCATCCGGCCGAAGACGTGCGCGAGCGGCAGGAACAGCAGGGTCGCCGCCTCGTCGCCCTTCCTGGAGTGGAACACCGGCTCCCAGCGTTCGATGACGGTGTCCGCCTCGAACATGAAGTTGCCGTGTGAGATGACACAGCCCTTGGGGCGGCCCGTGGTCCCCGACGTGTAGATGATCGTCGCGGTCGAGTCGGGGGTGACGGCCTCCCGGTGCCGGTGCACCACCTCGTCCTCGATGTGGGCGCCCGCGTCGTACAGCTCCTGTACGCAGCCCGCGTCCAGCTGCCACAGCCTGTGCAGCCGGGGGAGGCGGTCGATGACGGTGGCGATCGTCATCGCGTGGTCCTCGTGCTCCACGATCGCGGCGGTGACCTCGGAGTCGTAGAGCATCCAGAAGCACTGCTCGGCCGAGGACGTGGAGTAGACGGGGACGACCTGGGCGCCGATGGTCCACAGGGCGAAGTCGAAGAGGGTCCACTCGTAGCGGGTGCGGGACATGATCGCGACGCGGTCGCCGAACCGGATGCCCTGGGCGAGGAGCCCCTTGGCGAGGGCGAGGACCTCGTCGCGGAACTCGCCGGAGGTCACGTCCCGCCACTCGCCCCGCTCGTCCTTGCGGCCCAGCGCGATGTGCCGTGGGTCGTCCAGGGCGTGCTGGAACACGACATCGGCCAGACCGCCCACCGGCGGTGGCGACGCCGACGCAGGGTTGGTGAACTCCCGCAAACCCCACCTCCCGCTTCTCATGGCCGCACAGCGCCGTGAAAGCTACCCCACCCCCGCGCGGGGCGGGAGGGGTCCGGAAAGCGAGCGATGCTCTTGTCCGCGCCGGTCGGTACGGGAAAATGCGCTCACATGCGGAAGGGTCGGACAGGAAACTGACCGAAGAGTAAGTTTCGGTGCCGTAATCTCCACCGAATCCGCCCGACCCGCTTACGCTGCCCGACCGCCCAGGCTGCCCGAACTCGGCGCGAAGAGTCAGCGGCGCGTCGGTGCCCTCCCTTGGTCCAGCGCCGGAGCGACCGATTCCATCACGCCGTCGCGCCCGCCCCGATCGGGCCGGACCAGCACCAGGACGAGGACACCGGCGACCAGGCCGACGGCGCCCGCCGTGAGCAGCGCCGCGTCCAGCCCCGAGGCGAACGCCGCCCGCAGGGTCTGCTCGCCGTACGACCCGCGCAGCGCCCCGGCACCACCGCCCGCCAGCGTGTGGGCCGCCTCGTGAGGCAGCGGGCCGGCCGCCCGCGAGGTCAGGACGGTGCCGAAGACGGCGACCCCGAGCGCGTAGCCGAGCTGGCGTACGGTGCTCACCGCGCCGCCCGCCATCCCCGCCCGCTGCGGGGGTACCGCGGCGAGCGCCGCGCCCGCGACCGTCGGCGACACGAGCCCGGTCCCCATGCCCACCAGCACGAACCCCGGTACCAGAGCCGTCCATGAGGACCCCGCGTCCAGCACCGCCTGGGCGCAGCAGCCCGCGCCGATCAGCAGCAGCCCGCCGCCGATCGTCAGCCGGGCCGGCACCCCGTGCAGCAGCCTGCCCGTCAGCACCGCGACGACCATGGCCGCCACCGTCAGCGGCAGCAGCGTCAGCCCCCCGCGCACCGGACTCATGCCCAGCAGCGTCTGCATCCAGATCGACAGGTACGGCGTGACCCCGAACGCCACCCCGTTGAAGGCGAACGCGCCCAGCATCGCCCCGACGAACGCGGGCCGCCGCAGCAGCGCCAGATCCAGCAGCGGGTGCGCCGTCCGACGCTCCGCCAGGACGAAGCACACCAGCGCCAGCGCCGCGAGCCCGGCCGAGACCAGCGCGGCCGTCGTACCCCAGCCGTCCTCCCCGGCCCGTACGACCGCGTACGTCGTCCCGCCCGCGAATCCGGCGAAGGTGACCGTCCCCGCCCAGTCCACACGCATCCCGCGTGGTCCCTTGGACTCCGGCACCACCTTCAGCGTCAGCCATACCGCGACGACGCTCACCGGCAGGTTCACGAAGAAGATCCACCGCCAGCCCGGCCCCGCGGTGAGCAGCCCGCCCAGCACCGGCCCGATCGCCGCCGCGCCACCGCTGACCGCGCCCCACACCCCGAGCGCTGCCGACCGCTGCCGCCCCTGGTACACCGCGCCCAGCAGCGGCAAGGTCGTCGCGAGCATCGCCGCCGCGCCGACCCCCTGCACCGCCCGCGCCGCGACCAGCGTCCCCGGTCCCGAGGCGAGCCCGCACAGCAGCGACGCCGCGGCGAACAGGACCACCCCCGCGACGTGCACCCGCCGCCGCCCCAGGATGTCGGCGGCGGCCCCCGCCCCCAGCAGCAGCGCGGCCAGCGCCAGCGCGTAACCGTCCACCACCCACTGAAGGTCGCTCAGCGACGCGCCCAGCGCCTCCGCCATGTCCGGCAGCGCCACCACCACGATCGTCACGTCCAGCAACAACATGAATGTGCCCAGGCACACCGCCGCCAGCGGCCCCCATGCGCGCATGACTCCCACGTCCTCTCCGACTCCCACTCCGGGCAACACGACCTCCGTACGATGGGTGGGCACCGGGCGATCACCGTGGAATGAGGCGGTCGTCCGACGGAATCCGATGGAGAGGCAGCCGATGAGGATGGAATCCGACATCTTCGATGAGCTGGACCTGAAACTGCTGTGCGCTCTGGAGATCGACGGACGGGCGTCCTTCAGCAGACTCGGCGCGGTCCTCGGCGTCTCCGACCAGACCGTCGCCCGCCGCTACCGTCGGCTGTGCGCCGAGGCCGGCCTGCGCGTCGTGGCGCTGCGCGACGCCGAACGGCTCGGCCAGGACCAGTGGATGCTGCGCCTGCGCTGCGTGCCCGACAGCGCCACCGTCATCGCCGACGCCCTCGCCAGACGCCACGACACCAACTGGATCGGCCTCGGCTCCGGCGGCACCGAGATTGTCTGCATGACCCGCCCCCGCAGCCCCGGCGACCACGACGACCTGCTCCTCGGCAGACTCCCGCGTACCCCGAGCGTCGTGGAGATCCGCGCCCAGCAGATCCTGCACCGCTTCTACGGCGGCCCCAGCGGCTGGCTGCGCAAGTTCGCCGTCCTCGACGACGACGTGACCGCAGCCCTGCTGCCCCGCCACGAACCCCCCGCCGGACCGGCCCGCATCGACCCCGAGGACGAGGCCCTCCTCGCCGTCCTCGAACGCGACGGGCGGGCCGGCCACCCCGCACTCCAGCGGGCCACCGGCCGCTCCGAGTCGGCCGTCAAACGCCGCCTCGCGGCCCTGCTCGCCTCGGGGGCCGTCTACATCGACGTCGAGTACCGCTCCGAGATCTTCGGCTTCCCCCTGGTAGCCGCCCTCTGGATCACCACGACACCCGCTGCCCTGCACACCGTCGGCGAGGCCCTCGCCGGCCACGAGGAGGTCGCGTACGCCGCCGCCACGGCCGGCCCCTCCCACATCGTCGTCACCACCGTCGTCCGCGACACGGCGGGCCTGTACGCCTACCTCAGCGGGCCCCTCGGCCGGCTGGAGGGCGTTCAGCACGTGGAGGCGACGCCGTTTCTGCGCCGGATCAAGCAGCTCACGTACCAGCCTCCGGCCCGCTAGCCGGGGTCGATGGTCCGGGGCTGCCGGCCGGGTCCGCTCGGCCGGTCCGGCTCCGCCGGGCGCGATCCGCCCCGGTGCAGCCGGTCGCCGCTCGCCAGGATCGCCGCCGCGAGCGCGTCCGCCGCCCCGTGTGCCGCCGTACGCCGCCGCCCCTGCACCAGGACGAACTCGACGCGGCCCAGCTCGGGCAGCCCCGCCCGGTCCGGGACGCGGACCAGGCCCGGCGGGATCAGGCCGCGCGAGTGCGCCATCACGCCCAGGCCCGCGCGGGCCGCCGCGATGAGCCCGTTCAGGCTGCCGCTCGTGCACACGATCCGCCACGCCCGGCCCTGCCGCTCCAGTGCCTCCAGGGCGAGCGCGCGGGTGATCCCCGGCGGCGGGAAGACGATCAGCGGCACCGGCCGGTCGGTGTGCAGCCGCAGCCGGTCCGCGCCGATCCACACCAGTTCGTCGTGCCGCACCAGCTCGCCGCGCGGGTCCTCGGGGCGCCGCTTGGCCAGTACCAGGTCCAGCTTTCCGGCCGCGAGCTGCTCGTGCAGCGTGCCGGACAGCTCCACGGTCAGCTCCAGGTCGACCTCGGGGTGGTCGTGCCGGAAGCCCTCCAGGATCTCCGGCAGCCGCGTCAGCACGAAGTCCTCGGAGGCGCCGAAGCGCAGCCGGCCGCGCAGCCGGGTACCCGTGAAGAACGCCGTCGCCTGTTCGTGCACCTCCAGGATCCGGCGCGCGAACCCGAGCATCGCCTCGCCGTCCTCGGTCAGCTCGACCGAGTGCGTGTCGCGGGTGAACAGCGTCCGCCCGGCGGCGTCCTCCAGCCGGCGTACATGCTGGCTGACGGTCGACTGGCGCAGCCCGAGCCGCCGGGCGGCCTGCGTGAAGCTCAGGGTCTGGGCGACGGCCAGGAAGGTGCGCAGCTGGGACGGCTCGTACACACCGGCCAGGGTAGCGGCTATCACGTCGCGCGATGACAGTGAGAGCGGTGTACCGGATTCCCGATCACGGGGCCGAGGAGGACGATGGACGGGGCCGGGCCCCTGGGCACCGGGTTCACCTGGACGAACGCGCGATACGAGCAAGAACGAGCAAGTGGAGCACCGTGAAACGCCTGCACCCGCCGAGCTGGATGCCGATCGACCCGTACATCCTGCTGCTGCTCGGGACGGTCGGCCTTGCGGCGCTCCTGCCGGCCCACGGCCCCGCCGCCGAGGTGGCCTCCGGTGCCTCGACGGCCGCGATCGCCTTCCTGTTCTTCCTGTACGGCGCCCGCCTGTCCACCAAGGAGGCGATGGACGGGTTCAGGCACTGGCGCCTGCACGTCACCGTCCTCGCCTGCACCTTCGTGATCTTCCCGCTGCTGGGCACGGCCACCCGCGGCCTCGTCCCGGTGATCCTCACCGACCCGCTCTACCAGGGACTGCTGTTCCTGACCCTGGTCCCCTCGACCATCCAGTCCTCGATCGCCTTCACCTCGATCGCCCGCGGCAACGTACCCGCCGCGATCTGCGCCGGCTCCTTCTCCTCCCTGGCCGGCATCGTCGTCACACCGCTGCTCGCGGCCGCCCTGCTCGGCGGCAGCGGCGGCTTCTCCGCGGACTCCGTCGTCGAGATCGTGCTGCAACTGCTCGTGCCCTTCACGGCGGGGCAGTTGCTGCGGCGCTGGATCGGCGGATTCGTCGCCCGGCACAGAAAGGTCCTCGGCTACGTCGACCGCGGCTCGATCCTCCTCGTCGTCTACACGGCGTTCAGCGAGGGCATGGTCCAGGGAATCTGGCACCAGGTCAGCCCCGCCCGGCTCGCCGGTCTGCTGGCCGTCGAGGCCGTACTGCTCGCCATGATGCTGGCGCTGACCTGGTACGGCTCCAAGGCGCTCAGGTTCGACCGCGCGGACCGGATCGCGATCCAGTTCGCCGGCTCCAAGAAGTCCCTGGCCTCGGGACTGCCCATGGCGAGCGTCCTGTTCGGCGCGCACGCCTCCCTCGCCGTCCTGCCCCTGATGCTCTTCCACCAGATGCAGCTCATGGTGTGCGCGGTCATCGCCAAGCGCCGGTCGCACGACCCGGAGGCGGAGCGGGAGACCGGGGCGGAGTCGCAGTCGGAATCCGGGACAGGCACGGGAACGGGCACGGGGACGGGCACGGGCACGGGCACGGGCACGGCGGCGAGGGTCTGAAGGTTCGGAGGTCTGAGAGGGTTGGGGGCTGAGGGGTTTGAGGGCTGATGCGGGGCAGCCCCTACGACGCAGGGGGCGCTCCCCGCCGGTCGGAGCCCCGCCGCCGTGCCGCGGGCAGCCGCGTCAGTCCCGCGCGGCCGCGGTCCGCAGGGCGATACGGTCCTCACCCGCGTACACGTTCATGGAGGCGCCCCGCAGGAAACCCACCAGCGTCAGTCCCGTCTCCGCCGCCAGGTCCACCGCCAGCGAGGACGGCGCCGACACCGCCGCGAGCATCGGGATGCCCGCCATCACGGCCTTCTGCGCCAGCTCGAACGAGGCCCGGCCCGACACGAGCAGGATCGCCCGCGACAGCGGCAGAGCGTCGCTCTGCAGGGCCCTGCCGACCAGTTTGTCGACCGCGTTGTGCCGGCCGACGTCCTCGCGGACGTCCAGCAGCTCGCCGTCCTCGGAGAACAGGGCCGCCGCGTGCAGACCGCCGGTGCGGTCGAAGACGCGCTGGGACTCACGCAGCCGGTCGGGCAGGACGGCGAGGAGTTCGGGTGCGACGCGCAGCGGGGGAGCGTCGGCGATGGGCCAGCGGGTCGTCGTACGGACCGCGTCCAGGCTGGCCTTGCCGCACAGGCCGCAGGACGAGGTGGTGTAGACGTTCCGTTCGAGGGTGATGTCGGGGACGGTGACACCGGGAGCGGTGCGCACGTCGACGACGTTGTAGCTGTTCGCGCCGTCCGCTGTCGCCCCGGAACAGTAGACAATATTCTGCAGATCGGATCCCCTCGCCAGTACGCCCTCGCTGACCAGGAATCCGGCGGCCAGCGCGAAGTCGTCACCGGGCGTGCGCATGGTGATGGCGAGGGGCTTGCCGTTGAGCCGGATCTCCAGCGGCTCCTCCGCGACCAGCGTGTCCGCACGGCTGGACACCGCTCCGTCCCGGATGCGGAGCACCTTGCGTCGTTCGGTGACTCGTCCCATGTCGTCAGCCCCGGTTCTGTACGTGCTGGTAGCCGGATCGGCCCTTGATGCAGAGGTTGGCGTGGGTCACCGGACTGTCGTGCGGCGAGGTGACCTCGACGATCTCATTGTCCTGCACGTGCAGCGTCAGGTTGCAGCCCACACCGCAGTACGCGCACACGGTCGTCGTCCGGGTCTGCGCCGACTGGTCCCAGGTGCCCGCCGCCCGCCGGTCGAACTCCGACCGGAACGTTCCCGCAGTACACGCACGCCGATGGTCAGGTCTCGCTCCGTTCGGTTTGAGGGGATACCGCGGATGTGGGAGGAAGGGTGGCGGACGGCGGGCCGGTCGGCCATGCAGACCAAATCCTGTCGACGAAATATTGTCTACAGTATCGAAGTGGGTCGGTCCGCAAGGGTTCGCGCGCGTCCCTACCGTTCGCCGCATCCTGCATACCGTTCACCGCATACGGCGGATGCGCCGACTTTCCAACTACCGTGCGGCTGCCTAGCGTCCGGGATCATGAGTCCCCCGGTCGCACCCCCGGGCTGGAGCCGCTGGCTCGTCCCGCCCGCCGCCCTCTCCGTCCATCTCTCCATCGGGCAGGCCTACGCCTGGTCCGTCTTCAAACCGCCGCTCGAATCCGCGCTCGGCCTCAGCGGCACGCAGAGCGCGCTCCCCTTCCAGCTGGCGATCGTCATGCTCGGCCTGTCCGCCGCGTTCGGCGGCACCCTCGTGGAGCGCAACGGGCCGCGCTGGGCGATGACCGTCGCCCTGATCTGCTTCTCGTCGGGCTTCCTCATCTCCGCGCTCGGCGCCGCCACCGAGCAGTACTGGCTGATCGTCCTCGGCTACGGCTTCGTCGGCGGCATCGGCCTCGGCATCGGTTACATCTCGCCCGTCTCCACGCTGATCAAGTGGTTCCCGGATCGGCCCGGCATGGCCACCGGCATCGCGATCATGGGATTCGGCGGCGGCGCGCTCATCGCCTCGCCCTGGTCGGCGCAGATGCTGGAGTCGTTCGGTTCCGACCACTCCGGGATCGCGCTGGCGTTCCTCGTCCACGGGATGTCGTACGCCGTATTCATGACCCTGGGTGTTCTCCTGGTGCGCGTGCCGCGCCCCCGCGAGCCTGCCGCGGTGGGTGGTCCCGGCGCCGCGGCGGGTGTGCAGGTCTCCGCCCGCACCGCAGTGCGCACCCCGCAGTTCTGGTGTCTGTGGGTCGTGCTCTGCATGAACGTGACCGCCGGCATCGGCATCCTGGAGAAGGCCGCCCCGATGATCACGGACTTCTTCGCCGACACCTCGACCCCCGTGTCCGTCACCGCCGCCGCGGGCTTCGTCGCCCTGCTGTCGGCCGCCAACATGGCCGGCCGCATCGGCTGGTCGTCGACCTCCGACCTCATCGGACGCAAGAACATCTACCGCGTCTACCTGGGCGTCGGCGCCCTGATGTACGCGCTGATCGCCCTGGCCGGCGACTCCTCCAAGCCCGTGTTCATCCTGTCCGCGCTGGTCATCCTCTCCTTCTACGGCGGCGGCTTCGCCACCATCCCCGCCTATCTCAAGGACCTGTTCGGCACCTACCAGGTCGGCGCGATCCACGGGCGGCTGCTCACCGCCTGGTCGACGGCCGGCGTCCTCGGCCCGCTGATCGTCAACTGGATCGCCGACCGGCAGGAGGAGGCCGGGAAACACGGCTCGTCCCTCTACACGGCGTCCCTGGTCATCATGATCGGGCTGCTGGTCGTCGGCTTCGTCGCCAACGAACTCGTCCGCCCCGTCCACGCCCGCCACCACCACGTCCCCGCCCCGAGGGAGGCCGCCGATGCCGCAGCAGACACCGCAACCGGTTCCACAACCGACGTCGCAGGAGCCAGGCCCCAGCAGCCCGAATCCGCCTGACCGGCGACCACTGATCGCCTTCGCCTGGCTGTGGGTGGGCGCACCGCTCGCCTACGGGCTGTACGAGCTCGTACGCAAGGCGACGCAGTTGTTCACCGGATAGCGGAGCGCGACGTCCGCCCGCCGGGGCCCGGTCGGCACGGCGGACGGACGTCCGGGCGGGAAAGCGATAGCGGGAAGCCGACAAGCCCGGCGCGGGTTTCCTGTTGCTTCACGTGCCCGCGTACCCGTGAGTCACTGATCAGACTGGAGGATCCCGCTACCCAAGGCAACGAGGGGAACCCTCCTGATGAACGGCTCGCGCATCACCGCCGTCGGTCACTACCAGCCCGCCAAGGTACTCACCAATGAGGACCTGGCGAAGCTGGTCGACACCAATGACGAGTGGATCAGGAGCCGGGTGGGTATCCGCACGCGCCACATCGCCGGGCCCGACGAACCCGTGGACGACCTGGCCGCGCACGCCGCCGCCAAGGCGCTCGCGGCGGCCGGTCTCACTCCGCAGGACATCGACCTGGTCCTCGTCGCCACCTCCACCGCCGTGAACCGCTCGCCCAACATGGCCGCCCGGGTCTCCGCCCGCCTCGGCATCCCGGGTCCGGCCGCGATGGACGTCAACGTGGTGTGCGCCGGTTTCACCCACGCCCTCGCCACCGCCGACCACACCATCCGCGCGGGCGCCGCGACGCGTGCCCTGGTCATCGGCGCCGACAAGATGTCCGAGGTGGCCGACTGGACCGACCGCACCACCTGCGTCCTGGTCGGTGACGGAGCGGGCGCCGCCGTGGTCGAGGCGTGCCCCGTCGGTGCCGAGCCCGGGATCGGGCCCGTGCTGTGGGGATCGGTGCCCGAGATGGGCAACGCGGTGCGCATCGAGGGGCAGCCGGCCCGGTTCGCGCAGGAGGGCCAGAGCGTCTACCGGTGGGCGACGACCCGGCTGCCGCCGCTCGCGCGCGAGGCCTGCGAGCGGGCCGGCCTCGCCCCCGAGGACCTGGCCGCCGTCGTCCTGCACCAGGCGAACCTGCGCATCATCGAGCCCCTCGCCGCGAAGATCGGCGCCGTCAACGCCGTGGTCGCGCGCGATGTCACCGAATCGGGCAACACTTCCGCGGCAAGCATCCCGCTCGCCTTCTCGAAGCTGGTCGAGCAGGGTGCGATCACCAGCGGCGATCCGGTCCTGCTGTTCGGTTTCGGCGGCAACCTCTCCTACGCCGGGCAGGTCGTACGCTGCCCGTGACGGGCGGTGTCACGCATCCGGGCGACAGGTGTGACGCGGTCGACCGCGCCCGCCTCTGGCTACAGTGATCCGTAGACTGTAGACGATAGACAATCGATACTGGCTTTCCGGCTGCCGACGCCCGGCGCTGCCCAGGAGGGGGACCGACCGATGTTGTCGACAGGACTGCCGCAGGGGGCGGTGCCCAGGCTCGAACGCCCCGGGCCGCTGCGCGAGCGCGTCTACGAGGCGCTGCTCGAACTCATCACAACCCGCGCTCTCCAGCCCGGCCAGCACCTCGTCGAGAGCGAACTCGCCGGTCACCTCGGCGTCTCCCGGCAGCCGGTGCGCGAGGCGCTGCAGCGGCTGAACACCGAGGGCTGGGTCGATCTGCGGCCCGCGCAGGGCGCGTTCGTGCACGAGCCGACCGAGCAGGAGGCCGACCAACTCCTCACGGTCCGTACGCTGTTGGAGGCCGAGGCGGCCCGGCTCGCCGCCGCGAACGCCGACAAGGCGGGTCTCGACGCCCTCGACGAGCTCCTGGCGCAGGGCATGCTCGCGGTCGCCTCCGACGACGTGGACCGCGCCGTGCTCCTCAACGCCATGTTCCACGCGAAGATCATGGAGCTGGCGGGCAACACGGTCCTCGCCGAGCTGGCGGGCCAGGTCGACCGGCGCGTGCGCTGGTACCACACGCCCATCGCCCGGCAGCGCGGACACCAGTCCTGGATCGAACACCGGGATCTGATCGCCGCGATCGCGGAAGGCGACGAGCAGCGCGCCACCCAGCTCATGCGCGAACACACCGAACACACGCGCCGCTCGTACCACGCCCGCCAGGGGGCCTAGCCAGACACCGGACCGGTGCCGGTGCCGGTACCGGTCCGGTACCGGTGTCGCCACCCCTGCCGACGCCCCGTCCGCCGCCTGCTGTCTACCGCCCGAGCGTCCATGCCCTGCGTGCCCTCAACGGGCCGCAGGGCAGCTTTGTCCTGTGAGTGGAAAAAGTTAACGGCAATCCGTGCAGGACTTCTTCCCACTCCCGGCAACCGCTGCTACGTTCCCCTCGAAAGCAAGACAGCAGGCGGCCGATCGAGGCGGGGAGGGGTTCGTGCGACGCATGACGGCACGACCCGCGAACGCCCATCAGGCGCACCTGCTGCGGCTGTTGCGCGACGGAGGTCCCAACTCCCGCGCACAGCTCGGTGATCAGGTCGACCTCTCACGGTCCAAGCTGGCCGTGGAGGTGGACCGGCTGCTGGAGACGGGGCTGGTCGTGGCCGACGGACTCGCCGCCTCGCGCGGCGGCCGTCGCTCCCACAACGTCCGGCTCAATCCCCAACTCCGCTTCCTCGGTGTCGACATCGGCGCGACCTCGGTCGACGTCGCCGTCACCAACGCCGAACTGGAGACGCTCGGACACCTCAACCAGCCCCTCGACGTACGTGAGGGACCGGTCGCGGTCTTCGAGCAAGTGCTCGCCATGGCCGCGAAGTTGAGGGCGACGGGACTCGCCGAGGGCTTCGACGGCGCCGGCATCGGCGTCCCCGGTCCGGTCCGCTTCCCCGAGGGTGTACCGGTCGCGCCGCCGATCATGCCCGGCTGGGACGGCTTCCCTGTGCGGGAGGCGCTCAGTCAGGAACTCGGCTGCCCGGTCATGGTCGACAACGACGTGAACCTCATGGCGATGGGTGAGCAGCACGCGGGCGTGGCCCGCACCGTCGCCGACTTCCTCTGCGTCAAGATCGGCACCGGCATCGGCTGCGGCATCGTCGTCGGCGGCCAGGTCTACCGCGGCACCACCGGCAGCGCGGGCGACATCGGGCACATCCAGGCCGTGCCCGACGGCCGCCCCTGCGCCTGCGGCAACCGCGGCTGCCTGGAGGCCTACTTCAGCGGCGCGGCCCTGGCCCGCGACGCCATGGACGCGGCCCAGCAGGGGCTTTCGGGGGAACTCGCGGCACGGCTGGCGACGAACGGCGGCCTCACCGCCGTCGACGTCGCCGCCGCGGCGGCCGCGGGCGACGCCACCTCCCTGGACCTGATCCGCGAAGGCGGCAACCGCACCGGCCAGGTCATCGCCGGGCTCGTATCGTTCTTCAACCCCGCTCTGGTGGTGATCGGCGGCGGGGTGACCGGCCTCGGCCACACCCTGCTCGCCGCCATCCGCACCCAGGTCTACCGCCAGTCGCTTCCCCTGGCGACCCGCAATCTGCCCATCGTTCTGGGCGAGTTGGGCCCTACCGCCGGCGTGATCGGCGCGGCCCGCCTCATCAGCGACCACCTGTTCTCACCCGCGTAGCCACCCGTTCGCACCGGCGACCAGTTCCCATCCGTGTAGCCACCCGTTCGCACCGGCCATCCGCCCCAGTCATCTCCCGAACCCTCCACCTCACTCGTACGGCACCGCCGGCACATCGCCTTGCTCTGCCCTGCCCCGCTTGCTCTGCCCTGCCCTGCCCTGCCTCACCCCAAGAGCGCCCGATTCCTGGCGTTCTGCCCTGACTCCGGCCCGCACGCCCGCCGAGGGGAACCCACATGGCATCAGAACCATCGCTGCTCAGCATGTCCGGCATCACCAAGTCGTTCCCCGGCGTCCGGGCCCTGGACGGCGTCGACCTCGACGTCCAGCCCGGTGAAGTGCACTGCCTGCTCGGCCAGAACGGGGCCGGCAAGTCGACCCTCATCAAGGTGCTGGCGGGAGCCCACCAGCCCGACGGCGGCACCATCCGCTGGCGCGGCGAGCCTGTCGTCCTGCGTTCCCCGATCGCCGCCATGCGCCTGGGCATCGCCACCATCTACCAGGAACTCGACCTGGTGGAACACCTGTCGGTGGCGGAGAACGTCCACCTCGGCCACGAACCCACCGCCGCCGGCTTCGTCGTCCGCAGGAGGCTTGCCCGTCAGTCGACCGGCGTACTTCTGGGACGACTTGGGCATGGCGAGATCGATCCGGCCCGTCTGGTGGGGGAGTTGTCGGCGGCCCAGCAGCAGGTGGTCTCCATGGCGCGGGCCCTCTCCCACGACGTCCGGCTGATCGTGATGGACGAGCCGTCCGCCGCCCTCGACCCGGACGAGGTCGACAACCTCTTCCGCATCGTCGGCGACCTCACGGCGGGCGGCGTGGCCGTCGTCTACATCTCCCACCGTCTGGAGGAGATCCGCCGCATCGGCGACCGCGTCACCGTGCTCAAGGACGGGCGGGCGGTGGCCGGCGGGCTCCCCGCGAAGACGACTCCCACCCGCGAGGTCGTCTCCCTGATGACGGGCCGAAACGTCGAATACGTCTTCCCCGAGAGGCCGGGGGTCGGCGTGCCGCCGACCGGGGCGAAGCCCCTGCTGGAGGTGCGCGGACTGGCCAGCAAGGGCGAGTTCGCACCACTCGACCTCGATCTGCGACCGGGGGAGATCGTCGGCCTCGCCGGACTCGTCGGCTCCGGCCGCTCCGAGATCCTGGAGACGATCTACGGTGCTCGCAAGCCCACGTCCGGCCAAGTGCTCGTGGACG
This sequence comes from Streptomyces sp. ID05-39B, assembly GCF_033794725.1. Lineage (NCBI taxonomy): Bacteria > Bacillati > Actinomycetota > Actinomycetes > Kitasatosporales > Streptomycetaceae > Streptomyces > Streptomyces sp. ID05-39B. Next base: position 30,831 of record NZ_JARGEF010000040.1, read on the forward strand.
GACGGCCGTTGAGACCGGGCAGTGTGCGGGCCGCCGTACGCGCCGGACTGGGTCTCGCCCCCGAGGAGCGCAAAGCCCAGGCGCTGCTGATGCTGGAGTCCGTCACCCGCAACGTCTCCGTCTCCTCCCTCGCCCACTTCTCACGCGCCGGCTGGATCGACCGCGGCGCCGAACAGGGCGCCGCCCGCGCCGCGACCCGCGAACTGTCCCTGCGCCCCGACAACCCGGCCGTGCCGGTACGGACCTTGTCCGGCGGCAACCAGCAGAAGGCCGTCCTGGCCCGCTGGCTGCTGCGCGGCTGCCGCGTCCTGCTGCTCGACGAGCCCACCCGAGGGGTCGACGTCGGCGCCCGCGCCGAACTGTATGCGGTCGTCCGCCGACTGGCAGACGAAGGCCTCGCCGTGCTGATGGTCTCCAGCGAGGTGCCGGAGGTCCTCGGCCTCGCCGACCGCGTCCTGGTGCTCCGCGAAGGACGCGTGGTCCACACCGCGCCCGCCCGCGAGCTGGACGAACACCGTGTACTCGACCTCGTCATGGAAGGAAGTCCGGCGTCATGACGCAGCCCGTCTCCCCGCCGCGGAGCAGCACCGACAAGGTGCCCCAGGACCGACCCGCCGCCTGGCGCGGCCTCGTGGTCCACGCCGACATCCGTACTCTCTCCCTGCTCGGCGTCCTCGCCGCGCTCGTCCTGATCGGCGGCATCACCAAGCCCGACGAGTTCCTCGACACCCGTAACCTCCAACTCGTCCTCACCCAGGGCTCGGTGATCGGCGTCGTCACGGTCGGGATGACCTTCGTCATCACTTCCGGCGGCATCGACCTCTCCGTCGGCGCGATCGTCGCCCTCGCCTCCGTCTGGGCGACCACACTGGCCACCCAGGAGTACGGCTTCGGCGGCATCCTCTTCACCTCCGTCCTCGTCGGCCTCGGCTGCGGCCTGGTCAACGGCCTGCTCATCGCCTACGGCGGCATGGTCCCCTTCATCGCCACCCTCGCGATGCTCGCCTCCGCCCGCGGACTGGCCCTGCAGATCACCGACGGCAAGACGCAGATCGTCACCTCCGACAGCATCCTCGACCTCGGCGAGCGCGATTCCTACGTCTTCGGCGTACCGCCCCTCGTCATGGTCTTCGCAGTCGTGACGATCATCGGCTGGCTCGTGCTGAACCGCACCACCTTCGGCCGGCGCACCGTCGCCGTCGGGGGCAACGCGGAGGCCGCCCGCCTCGCCGGCATCGACGTACGCCGTCAGCGGCTGTACCTCTACCTGCTGTCCGGCCTGTGCTGCGGCATCGCCGCCTTCCTGCTGATCATCCTGTCCGGATCGGGTCAGAACACCAACGGCAACCTCTACGAACTCGACGCCATCGCCGCCGCGATCATCGGCGGCACCCTGCTCAGCGGGGGCCGCGGCACCATCGTCGGCTCCGTGCTCGGCGTCCTGATCTTCACCACGATCACCAACATCTTCGCCCTGAACAACCTGCAGAGCGACGTCCAGCAGATCGCCAAGGGCGCGATCATCGTCGCCGCCGTGCTGGTCCAGCGCCGTACCGCGAGCACGACCTGAGGAAAGGGTTCACCGCCATGCCAGAGCCGATGAGATTCGCGAGCCGCTTCACCAGCCGCCGAGGTCTGCTCCTCGGAACCGCCGCCGTCTCGGCCGGTGCCCTCGTGACCGGTTGCACAAGCAATGACCCCAAGGACGAGGAGCCCGCCGCCGACACCCGGCCGGCCGCCGACGACAAGCCCGGCAAGCAGGTCACCATCGGCTTCGCCGGACCCCAGGCCGACCACGGCTGGCTCAACGCCATCAACGACAACGCCAAGAACCGGGCCAAGAAGTACTCAGACGTCACCCTGGAGATCACCGAGGGCTCGAACGACACCGCGCAGCAGATCGGCCAGATCGAGACCCTCATCAACAAGAAGGTCGACGTCCTGGTCATCCTGCCCGCCGACGGCAAGGCCCTCACCCAGGTCGGTCTCCAGGCGATGCGCGCGGGCATCCCGGTCATCAACCTCGACCGGATCTTCAACACCCCCCAGGCGTACCGGTGCTGGATCGGCGGCGACAACTACGGCATGGGCCTCAGCGCCGGTCACTACATCGGGGAGAAACTCAAGGGCAAGCCCGACGCCCGGGTCATCGAACTGGCCGGCCTGGACAACCTGGAACTCACCAAGCAGCGTACCCAGGGCTTCGACGACGCGCTGAAGAACTACCCGAACATCAAGAAGGTGGCCCGTCAGGCCGCCGACTTCACGGTCGAGTCCGGGCAGGCGAAGATGGCCCAGCTCCTCCAGGCGCAGTCGAAGTTCGACGCGTTGTGGAACCACGACGACGACCAGGGCGTGGGCGCGCTGCGCGCCATCGAGCAGGCCGGCCGCGACGACTTCATGATGGTCGGCGGCGCCGGTGCCCTCTCCGCCTTCCAGGCGATCAAGCAGGACACCGGCGTCCTCAAGGCCACCGTCCTCTACCCGCCCACGATGGCCGCCTCCGCCATCGACCTCGCCCGCGCCCTCGGGCAGAGCAAGGGCGTCGGCGGACTCGCCGAGTACGAGATCCCCGCCTCGATCACGCTCTACTCGGCGGTGGTCGACAAGGGGAACGTCGACCAGTACATGTCCACCGGCTTCCGGTGAGACACGGGCTCCGCCCGGCCGGCGCCGCGAGCCGGTCACCGGGCGGTGGCCACCGGGGCGCGCCGATGGCCGGGGAACCGCTTCCCGTCCCGTTTCCGCCTCGGCTCCGGTCGGCTCCCGTCGGTTCCCGGCCGCTCCCTGCCGGGCGTACGCCGTCGGCTCGCGGTGAACGACGCGCGGCGCAGCGATGCGCACCCCGGGCTGAGCGTGTGTCCCTGCGGGGTGCGTCCCGGCGAGGCCGCGCGGGTCGACGCGGGCCGTATACCGGGGCCGGGGCCGGGTCCGACGAGTGACCCGGCCGGGAGGCGCACTCCGGCCGGGAGGCGCACTCCGGCCGGGAGGCGCGCCCCGGCCGGGGGCGCGTCCCGAGCCACCTGCACGGCAGGCCCCACCCCCCCCACCGCGCCACGACGACGAGGAGGACACCTGCATGGAACAGCCGCAGCAGTCAGCGGGACCGGAGGAGGCCGGAGCGGAGGCCGGCAAGCCCCCGCTCCGCGTCGGCATGGTCGGCTACGCGTTCATGGGGGCCGCCCACTCCCAGGGTTGGCGCACCGCGGGCCGCGTCTTCGACCTCCCCCTGAGCCCGGTGCTCACCGCGCTCTGCGGCCGCGACGCCGCCGCCGTCCGCGCGGCGGCCGACCGGCACGGCTGGGCGACGACCGAGACCGACTGGCGGGCGCTGATCGCACGCGACGACGTGGACCTCGTCGACATCTGCACGCCCGGCGACAGCCACGCCGAGATCGCGCTCGCCGCGCTGGCGGCGGGCAAGCACGTCCTGTGCGAGAAGCCTCTCGCGAACACGGTCGAGGAAGCCGAAGCCATGACACGCGCCGCGGAAACCGCCTTCACAACAGGTGGTCGGCTGGCGATGGTCGGCTTCAACTACCGCAGGGTCCCCGCCACCGCGCTGGCCCGGCGCATGGTGGCCGAGGGCCGGCTCGGCCGGCTGCGGCACGTCCGGGTGACATACCTCCAGGACTGGCTCAACGACCCGGAGTTCCCGCTGACCTGGCGGCTGCGCAAGGAACGGGCGGGCTCCGGTTCCCTCGGCGACCTCGGCGCGCACATCGTCGACCTCGCACAACACCTCGTGGGCGAGCCGCTGGCCGGGGTCTCCGCGCTCACCGAGACGTTCGTACGACAGCGGCCGCTGCCCGGCGGACCGAGCAGCGGCCTGGCCGCGGGCGCCGGCGGGGCCGGTACCGCGACGGTCACCGTCGACGACGCCGCCGTGTTCACCGGCCGCTTCGCCTCCGGCGCCCTCGCCTCCTTCGAGGCGACCCGTTACGCCACCGGCCGCAAGAACGCCCTGCGCCTCGAACTCAACGGCGAGCACGGCTCGTTGGCCTTCGACCTGGAACGCCTCAACGAACTGTGGTTCCACGACGCCACCGAACCCGCCCTTCACGCCGGCTTCCGGCGCATCCTCGTCACCGAACCCGACCACCCCTACCTGGAGGGCTGGTGGCCTCCCGGCCACGGCCTCGGCTACGAGCACACCTTCGTCCACCAGGCCCGCGACCTCGTCCACGCGATCGCCGAGGGCCGTGTGCCACAGCCCTCCTTCGCCGAAGGGCTGCAGGTCCAGCGCGTCCTGGCGGCCGTCGAGGAGAGCGCCGAGAAGAACTCCGTCTACACCCCGATCGCCGACTGAGGAGGCTCGCAGCATGCCCCGCAGATTCACACTCTTCACCGGTCAGTGGGCAGACCTCCCCCTGGAGGAGGTCTGCCGGCTCGCCCGCGACTTCGGCTACGACGGTCTCGAACTCGCCTGCTGGGGCGATCACTTCGAGGTCGACAAGGCCCTCGCCGACCCGGCGTACCTGGACTCCCGGCGAGCCCTGCTCGACAAGTACGGCCTGAGCTGCTGGGCCGTCTCCAACCACCTCGTGGGTCAGGCCGTGTGCGACGCCATCATCGACGAACGCCACCAGGCCATCCTGCCCGCCCGCATCTGGGGCGACGGCGAACCCGAGGGCGTGCGGCGAAGGGCCGCCGCCGAGATCGCCGACACCGCCCGCGCGGCGGCCGCCTTCGGTGTCGACACCGTCATAGGCTTCACCGGCTCCGCCATCTGGCATCTGGTCGCCATGTTCCCGCCCGCCCCGGAATCCATGATCGAACGCGGTTACCAGGATTTCGCCGAGCGCTGGAACCCGATCCTCGACGTCTTCGACGCGGAGGGCGTGCGGTTCGCCCACGAGGTCCACCCGAGCGAGATCGCCTACGACTACTGGACGACCGTACGCACCCTGGATGCCGTCGACCGTCGACCGGCCTTCGGCCTCAACTTCGACCCCAGCCATTTCGTGTGGCAGGACCTCGACCCGGTCGGCTTCCTCTGGGACTTCCGCGACCGCATCTACCACGTGGACTGCAAGGAGGCCCGCAAGCGCCTCGACGGCCGCAACGGCCGCCTCGGCTCCCACCTGCCCTGGGGTGACCCCCGCCGCGGCTGGGACTTCGTCTCCGCCGGCCACGGCGATGTCCCCTGGGAGGACGTCTTTCGGATGCTGCGCTCGATCGACTACCGCGGCCCGGTCTCCGTGGAGTGGGAGGACGCCGGCATGGACCGGCTCCAGGGCGCCCCCGAGGCACTGAAGACCCTCAGGGCCTATGACTTCGAGCCGCCGTCGGCCTCCTTCGACGCGGCGTTCGGCAACTGATCCCACGCTCACCACAGGCTCTCCGGGATGACGGCGCATCCCGGCGCAAGCACCCGCACGTACAACCGGCCCCATCCTGGAGGCACCCGTGCACGGGAACGACCGCACCATCCGTACCGCCGGACACCGGACCCGCAGACGACGTCCCGCGCTGCACAGGGTCATCGCCCTGTTCGGCGGCGCCCTGCTGGCCGGGGCGTCACTCGGCCTCACCGCACCGCAGGCAGGCGCAGCCGTCGCAGGCCGGGCGGCCCCGGCATCCCCGGCCCCGGTCCCGGCCCCCGCAGAGGCCGTTGCCGCCGAGGACTTCCAGCAGGTCACCCTCGCCAAGGGCGAGGCGGAGGTCGGGGAGCCCATGTCCCTCGCGGTCCTTCCCGACCGCTCCGTCCTGCACACCTCGCGCGACGGCGAACTGCGCCTCACCGACGCCGCCGGCAACACCCGCCTGGCGGGCAGACTCGCCGTCTACTCCCATGACGAGGAGGGCCTCCAAGGCATCGGCGTCGACCCGCAGTTCAGCTCCAACCGCTTCATCTACCTCTACTACGCACCCCCGTTGGACACCCCGGCGGGTGACGCCCCCGAGACCGGCACGGCCGCCGACTTCGCGCCCTTCGACGGCGTCAACCGGCTCTCCCGGTTCGTCCTGAAGACCGACAACACCCTGGACGCCGCCAGCGAGACGAAGATCCTCGACGTGCCGGCCTCCCGCGGGCTGTGCTGCCACGTCGGCGGCGACATCGACTTCGACGCGGCGGGCAACCTGTACCTGTCGACCGGGGACGACACCAACCCCTTCCAGTCGGACGGCTTCACGCCCATCGACGACCGCCCCGACCGCAACCCCGCCTTCGACGCCCGGCGTTCCTCCGGCAACACCAACGACCTGCGCGGGAAGATCCTGCGCATCAAGGTGAACGCCGACGGCTCGTACACGGTCCCCGACGGCAACCTCTTCGCGCCCGGCACGGACCGGACGCGGCCCGAGATCTACGCGATGGGTTTCCGCAACCCGTTCCGGTTCAGCGTCGACAAGGAGACGGGCATCCTCTACGTCGGTGACTACGGCCCCGACGCCGGTGCCGCCGACCCGGCTCGTGGCCCCGCCGGACAGGTCGAGTTTGCACGTGTCACCGGGCCCGGCAACTTCGGGTGGCCGTTCTGCACGGGCGACAATGACCCGTATATCGCATACGATTTCGCGACGGGTGTATCCGGCGAGCCGTTCGACTGCGCCGCCCCGAAGAACACCTCGCCGCACAACACCGGCCTCACCGACCTGCCGCCGGCCCAGTCCGCCTGGATTCCCTACGACGGCGGGTCGCTGCCCGAGTTCGGCAGCGGCTCGGAGTCGCCCATGGGTGGCCCCGTCTACCACTTCGACCCGGCGCTCGACTCACCGGTGAAGTTCCCCGAGGCCTACGACGGCGACTTCTTCGCCGGGGAGTTCGGCCGCCGCTGGATCAAGCGGATCACCAGCGACGCCGAGGGCACCGTACGGGCGATCACCGATGTACCGTGGACCGGCACCCAGATCATGGACATGACCTTCGGCCCGGACGGCGCGCTGTACGTCCTCGACTACGGGGTCTCCTGGTTCGGCGGCGACGAGCACTCCGCCCTGTACCGCATCGAGAACGCCACCGACGGCCACTCCCCGGTCGCCCAGGCCGCGGCCGACCGCACCTCCGGTCAGGCGCCGCTCAGGGTGAGGTTCTCCTCCGCCGGCACGACGGATCAGGACGGTGACGCGCTCACCCACAGCTGGGACTTCGGCGACGGCTCCACCTCCACCGCGGCGGATCCCACGCACCGCTACCGCAAGAACGGCACCTACACCGCCACGCTCACCGCGAAGGACCCGAGCGGACGCACCGGCAGCGCGAGCGTGCAGGTGGTCGTCGGCAACACCGCTCCGAAGGTGACCCTCGAACTCCCCCGGGACGGGCAGCTGTTCAGCTTCGGCGACGCCATCCCGTTCAAGGTGCGCGTCACCGACCCCGAGGACCGCACCATCGACTGCTCGAAGGTCAAGGTCACCTTCGTCCTCGGGCACGACAGTCACGGCCACCCCGTGACCTCGGCGAACGGCTGCACCGGCACCATCCAGACCAGCGCCGACGGCGGCCATGACGACGACGCCAACATCTTCGGCGTGTTCGACGCCGAGTACACCGACGGCGGGGGCGGCGGCCAGGCGGCGCTCACCACCCACGACCAGAACCTGCTCCAGCCCCGCCACCGCCAGGCCGAGCACTTCGGGAACTCCTCCGGCGTCACCGTGACCACGCGGGCGCAGGCGCACGGCGGCCGGACCGTCGGCGAGATCTCCTCCGGCGACTGGATCTCCTTCACGCCGTACGTCCTCGCCGACGCCAGGAAGCTCGCCGCCCGCGTCGCGTCCGCCGGTTCTGGCGGAACGCTCGAGGTCCGCGCCGGCTCGCGCACGGGCACCCTGCTCGGCAGGGCGACCGTGCCGGCCACCGGCGGCTGGGACACCTACCAGGACGTCAGCGCCCCCCTGTCCCGCGCACCGAAGGGCACGACAACGCTCTACCTGGTCTTCAGGGGAAGCGGTTCCGCAGCCCTGTACGAGCTGGACGACTTCACCCTCACCGCAAGCTGAGAGGAGGCTCGCGTGCGCTCAACCGGCCGCCTGGCCACATCACTTGTGGGAGCCGCCCTGCTCCTCGGCGGCGTCACACCGCCCGCCGCCTCGCACTCCCCGTCCCCCGGTGACACACGCGTCCTGGTCTTCTCCAAGACGGCGGGTTTCCGGCACGACTCGATACCCGACGGCGTCGCCGCGCTGAAGGAACTGGGGGCCACCGACGGTTTCACCGTCCACGCCACCGAGGACGCGGGAGCCTTCACGCCCGCCAACCTGCGGCGCTACGACGCGGTGGTCTTCCTCTCGACCACCGGAGACGTCCTCGACGACACCCAGCAGCGGGCCTTCGAGGACTACATCCACCGCGGCGGCGGATACGTCGGCATCCACGCGGCAGCCGACACCGAGTACGACTGGCCCTTCTACGGCGGCCTGGCCGGCGCCTACTTCCAGTCGCACCCGGCGATCCAGTCCGCCACGGTCGACGTCGAGGACCGCGCCCATCCAGCGACCTCGGGACTCCCGCGGTCCTGGATCCGCACCGACGAGTGGTACAACTACCGCTCCAGTCCCCGCGACCGGGCGCACGTCCTGGCCTCGCTCGACGAGTCCTCGTACACCGGCGGCACCATGCGGGGCGACCATCCGATCGCCTGGTGTCAGGACTACCAGGGCGGCCGCGCCTTCTACACCGGCGGCGGTCACACGAAGGAGTCCTACGCGGATCCGGCATTCCGCAGCCACCTGGTCGGCGGAATCCTGTATGCGGTCGGCGAGATCCAGGCCGACTGCCGACCGGAGAACGGATACCGTCCGCTGTTCAGCGGCAGCACGCTGGACGGCTGGCGTCAGGCCGGCCCCGGCTCCTTCACCCTCGCCGCCGACGGCACCCTCACGTCCTCGGGCGGGATGGGCCTGCTCTGGTACGCCGCCTCGGGCTTCTCCTCGTACTCCCTGAAGCTCGACTGGATGATGGCAAGCGCTTCCGGTGACGACAACTCCGGTGTGTTCGTGGGCTTCCCGCCCTCCGACGACCCCTGGTCGGCGGTGAACAGCGGCTATGAGATCCAGATCGACGCCACCGACGTACCCGAGAAGACCACAGGGTCCGTCTACGGCTTCCGGTCCGCCGACCTGAAGAAGCGCGACCGTGCGCTGAACCCACCGGGGGAGTGGAACACCTACGAGATCCGCGTGGAGGGCGAACGCCTGCGCGTGTGGCTCAACGGCGTGAAGATCAACGATTTCACCAACACCGACCCGGCCCGGAGCCTGCGCGACGGTCACCTCGGTCTCCAGAACCACGGAACCGGCGACCAGGTGTCCTTCCGCGACGTCCGGATCAAGGAACTGCCCGTCAAGGGCTCCTGAACGGCGGCGGGCGGAGGACGCCGGACTTCCGCCCGCCGTCACCACCCCAGCGCACGGCGCGCACCGCCTCGCCGCACCGCTCTGGGCGCGACCCTCTGCGGCCCCGACCGCCCGCGCCCACCTCTCCGCCTTCACCCTCTCCGCGCCCAGTTTCGCGCACGACAAGGAGGCCGCCCATGTCCGCGCCCCGCCAACTCCCCCCTCGCGTCGGCGTCTGGCTGATCGGGGCCCGGGGGTCCGTCGCCACCACCGTCGTGGCGGGCTGCGCCGCCCTGACCGCCGGACTGCGCCCGCCGACGGGCCTGGTCACCGAGACCCCTGCCTTCGCCGGCAGCGGACTGCCCGCGCTGTCCTCCCTCGTCTTCGGCGGACACGACACACTCGACTGCCCACTGCCCAAGCGAGCCGAACAGCTTGCCGCCGGCGGCGTCCTCCCGCCCGGCCTCCCCGCCGCCGTCGAGGCCGAACTCGCCGCCGCCGAACGGGAGATCAGGCCGGGTGGCCCGCTCCCCGGCGACACTCGCGACGAGGAGGAACTGATCGCGGCCTTCGCCACGGACCTGCGCGACTTCGTACGACGGCTGGGCCTGGACCGCGCGGTCGTGGTGAACGTCGCCTCCACCGAACCCGCCTCCACCGAATCCGCACCTACCGAGCCCGCTCCCACCGAATCCGCACCTACCGAGCCCGCTCCCACCGGAGCGGCCCTTCCGGCCAGTTCCCTCTACGCCGCGGCGGCCCTGCGCGCCGGCTGCCCCTACGTCAACTTCACCCCCTCGACCGGCCTGCACCACCCCGGCCTGGCCGGTCTGGCCGCGTCGAGCGGGCTGCCGTACGGAGGGCGCGACGGCAAGACCGGGCAGACGCTGCTGCGGTCCGTCCTCGGGCCGATGTTCGCCCAGCGGGCCCTCGCCGTGCGGGCCTGGTCCGGCACCAACCTGCTGGGCGGCGGCGACGGAGCCGCCCTGGCCGACCCGGCGGCCGCCGCGGCCAAGAACGCCGGCAAGGAACGCGTCCTCGCCGACACCCTCGGCACGGTCCCCGAGGGGCAGGTGCACATCGACGACGTGCCCGCCCTCGGCGACTGGAAGACCGCCTGGGACCACGTCGCCTTCGACGGCTTCCTCGGCACCCGCATGGTCCTCCAGACCATCTGGCAGGGCTGCGACTCGGCGCTCGCCGCCCCGCTCGTCCTGGACCTGGCCCGCCTCCTCTCCCGCGCCCACGAGCGGGGCCTGTCGGGCCCCCGCCCCGAACTCGCCTTCTTCTTCAAGGACCCCGTGGGGGACGCACCTGCCTCCCTGGCGGAGCAGTACGCGGAACTGGAGAGGTTCGCCCGCCGACTGAGCGAGGAGGACGGACGGTGAGCGGGGGAGAGGCGGGGCATCCGGCAGATGACCCGGCGCCCACGACGGAGCAGCGCCGTACTCCCGATCCCCGTACCCCCGACCTGCGTGCGTGGGCCGAACTCCTGCGCCTGCCCGCCCTGTTCACGGTCCCCGGCGACGCGCTCGCGGGGGCTGCCGCGGCCACCGCCCGCCCCGACGGCCGTACGGTCCTGGCGATCGCCTCCTCCCTCTGTCTCTACGAGGCGGGTATGGCTCTCAACGACTGGGCGGACCGTGCGGAGGACGCCGCCGAGCGCCCGCACCGCCCGTTGCCGTCCGGCCGGGTGCGGCCCGCCGCCGCCCTCGGCGCGGCCTGCGCCCTCACCGCGGCGGGCCTGGCCCTGGCCGCCCGTGCGGGCCGCTCCGCGCTGACGGTCGCGGCCCCTCTCGCGGCGACCGTGTGGTCGTACGACCTCGTGCTGAAGGGCACCCCCGCCGGTCCGCTCGCCATGGCCGCAGCCCGTGGCCTCGACCTCCTCCTCGGCGCCGCGGCCACCGGCGGCCGGCTCGGCCAGGCCCTTCCCTCGGCCGCGCTCCTGAGCACGCACACCCTCGCCGTCACGACGGTCTCCCGGCACGAGACCCGCGACGGCACACCCGCCGCTCCCCTCGCCGCCCTCGCCACCACGGGCGCCCTGACGTGGCTGCTGCACCACCGGTCCCCGCGCGACCGGTCGACGCCACGACGGCGGCGGACCGGCCTCGCCGCCGCGACGACCACGGCCCTCACCGCCGCCTACGCCGCGACCGTCGCCCGCCCCTACCTCCACGCCGCCCTCAATCCCTCACCCCCTCTCACCCAGCGGGCCGTCGGAGCAGGCGTCCGCGCCACGATCCCCCTGCAATGCGCCCTCGCCGCCCGTTCGGGAGCCGTCGCCACGGCGCTGCTGACGGCGGCCCTCGCCCCGGCCGCCCAGCGGTTCGCGAAGCGGGTGAGCGTCACATGAGCGCACGGCAGCCGTCCTCCTCCGCTCTCCCGGAAGGAGTCCCGCCGGGAGTTTCGGAGAACACGCCACGCCCCCACCCCCTCCGTTTCGGCTACGGCACCAACGGTCTCGCCGACCTCCGCCTCGACGACGCCCTCACCCTCCTCGCCGACCTCGGCTACGACGGTGTCGGACTGACCCTCGACCACATGCACCTCGATCCGCTCGCTCCGGACCTCGCCACCCGCACCCGGCGCCTGGCGCGGCGTCTGGACGCGCTCGGGCTGGACGTCACGGTGGAGACCGGCGCCCGCTACGTCCTCGACCCGCGCCGCAAGCACGGACCGTCGCTCCTGGACCCGGACCCGGCCGACCGGGCCCGCCGTGCCGACCTGCTGATCCGTGCCGTCCGGATCGCCGGGGACCTCGGCGCCCACGCCGTGCACTGCTTCAGCGGCACCCTGCCACCCGGCACCGACCCTGACACGGCCTGGAAGCGCCTCGCGGAGACCCTCGCCCCCGTCCTGGAGGCCGCCGCCACCGCCGGTGTCCCCCTCGCCGTCGAACCCGAACCGGGTCATCTCCTCGCCACCCTCGCCGACTTCCACAAGCTGCGCCTTCTCCTCGGTGACCCGGAGCCGCTCGGCCTCACCCTCGACATCGGTCACTGCCAGTGTTCGGAACCGCTGCCGCCCGCCGACTGCGTGCGCGCGGCGGCGCCCTGGCTGCGGCACGTGCAGATCGAGGACATGCGCCGTGGCGTCCACGAGCACCTTCCTTTCGGCGACGGCGAGATCGACTTCCCGCCCGTCCTCGCCGCCCTCAGTGCCACCGGCTACCAGGGCCTGACGGTCGTCGAACTGCCCCGCCACTCCCATGCCGGGCCACAGCAGGCCGAACTGTCCCTCCCGTTCCTGCACCGTGCGGCGACTCCCGCGCCCTCCGACGGCCGTACGACCGCCCCCGAGGCGATCGCCCGCCGCGCCGAGCACCAGGCATCGCGGCCCACCCACCAGACG
>NZ_JARGEF010000410.1:0-4014 GCF_033794725.1 Streptomyces sp. ID05-39B
GTCCCCAACGGTCCCCCGGCCATCCCGGCCAGCACACCGAACCCGACCGCGCACATCATCCCCGCCAGCCCCACCCCCCCCCCAGCCCGCCTCCCCCACCCAACCCCCACCCCCCCCCCCCCCCCCCCCGAACCCCCCCCCCCCCCCCCAGGCTCTCGTCGGCCGCCTCCGCCGTACCGTCGGCAAGGACGCCGTCGCCTCCGCCCCGGGCGGCTACCGCCTCGCGGCGACGGAGGACGACGTCGACGTCTTCGTCTTCGAACGCCTCGTACGACAGGGCACCGAGGCCCTGCGCGACGGCGACCCCGCCACCGCCGCCCGCACCCTCGACGAGGCCCTCGCCCTGTGGCGCGGCCCGGCCCTCGCCGACCTGCGCGACCATCCCGCGGCGGCCCGCCCCAAGGCCCGGCGCCTGGAGGCGTCCCGCACCCGCGCCGAGGCGGACCTGCTGCTCGGCCGTGCCGACGAGGCCGTACCCCGCCTGGCGGAACTGACCTCCGCGCATCCCTACGACGAACCGCTGCACGCGCTCCTCATGCGCGCCCTGCGCGACACGGGCCGCCCGGCCGACGCCCTCGCCGCGTACGACACGGCGCGCCGTACGCTCTCCGACGGGCTCGGTACCGACCCCGGCCCGGCCCTGCGCGCCCTGCACGCCGAACTGCTCGACGGCAACGGTGCTGACCCCGGCAATGGTGCTGACCCCGGCAACGGTGCGGGCCACGCCAACGGGGCGGGCCACGCCAACGGGGCGGGCCACGGTCGCGGCGTGAGCCCCCGTCACGGTCACGGGAACGTCCGGAGCCAGGGTCATCGTCACGGCGGGAGTCACGGCCACGTCGGCGGCCCGCCGGGCCCGGCCGGAACGGCGGACACTCCCCTCACCCGGCCCCGACTTCCCGAACGCACCGGCAACCTCCGTCCACGGCTTACCTCTTTCGTGGGCCGGGAACCCGAGATCGCCGCCATCCGTTCCGAATTGCACAGGGCTCGTCTCGTCACCCTCACCGGACCGGGCGGCTCAGGAAAGACCCGTCTCGCCGAGGAAGCCGCCGCCGGGCTCCCGCAGGCGTGGCTGGTCGAGCTGGCGTCGCTCGACCGGCCGGAGGCGGTGCCCGGCGCGGTGGTCAGTGCCCTCGGTCTGCGCGAGACCGTGCTGATGACCACCGACCTGGCGACCCCGCAGGACGACCCGCTCGCCCTGCTCGTCGAGTACTGCGCCCCGCGCAGCCAACTCCTGATCCTTGACAACTGCGAACATGTCATCGGTGCGGCCGCCGGCCTCGCCGAGACCCTGCTCACCCGCTGCCCAGGGCTCACGATCCTCGCCACCAGCCGTGAACCCCTGGGCGTCCCCGGCGAGTCGGTCCGTCCGGTCGAGCCCCTCCTCCCCGACCAGGCGTACCGCCTCTTCACCGAGCGCGCGGCCACCGTCCGCCGCGACGCTGCGGCCGCTTCGCGCGAGGCGGAAGCGGTGACGGAGATCTGCCGGCGGCTGGACGGGCTGCCGCTCGCCATCGAACTGGCCGCCGCCCGGCTCCGGCTGCTCACCCCCCGTCAGATCGCCGACCGCCTCGACGACCGCTTCCGCCTCCTCACCTCCGGCAGCCGCACGGCTCTGCCCCGCCAGCAGACCCTGCGGGCCGTCGTCGACTGGTCCTGGGACCTGCTCGACGAGCCGGAGCGCACGGTGCTGCGCGAGCTGTCCGTGTTCGCGGGCGGCTGGGACCTGGAGGCGGCGGAGGCCGTGTGCACCGGCCCCGTCGCCGACCTCGTGGGAGCGCTCGTCGACAAGTCCCTGGTCGTCGCGGCCCCAGGCGTCGGTGACGGCGGCGAAGGCATGCGCTACCGCATGCTGGAGACGATCCACGAGTACGCCACCGAGCGTGCCGCCGAGACGCCGGAACTCCGCGCGGCGGCCGAGCGACGGCACCGGAGCTGGGCACGTGCGCTCGTCGAGCGGGCCGACCCCTTGCTGCGCTCCGGGGAGCAACTCCCTTGGATATCGCGCCTGGAGACCGAGCTGGACAACATCCGGGTGGCGATCCAGCGCGGTCTCACCGCGGGCGACGAGGAGGAGGCCGCCGCGGTCTGCATCGCCATGGGCTGGTTCTGGTGGCTGCGCAACTACCGCTACGAGGGCGCCGCCTGGACCGACCGCACCCTGCGCCTGGGCGCGGTCCTGGACCGACTCCCCTCTCCCCGCCCGGACTTCCCAGCCCCGGCCGCCTCAGCCGCCCTCGCCGCCCACGCCGCGCATGCCGCCCACGCCGCCTGTGCGGCCTCCGCCGTACCCGCCGACCTGGCGGCCCGGATGGCCGCCGTCGATCCCGTCGACGCCTTCCTCGCGGAGCCCGCGGGGGAGGAGACCCACCCCCGGCACACGCAGCGCATGTGTCTTCGGATGCTGCACCTTTTCCTGCTCTCCGAGTCCGAGCACAGGGGTGTCACGGCGGACCCACGCCAGGCCGCGTACCTCCAGCGGCTGCGCAGCCGCTATGAACCGGGTGGCCCGGAGGCGGCCCGCATGCCCGGCCTGATCTGGCCGCTGACCGCCTTCCACCTGGGGGACACGGAGGACCTGCGCGGCATCCTGGACGCCTCCGTCGCCAACTGCCGGGTCCACGGCGGCGACTGGGAACTGGGCTGCGTCCTGATGTTCCGTACGCACGCGGTCGTCGACTCCCCCGGCGGGCTGGCCGGCGTCGACGACGACCTGGCCGAGCTGCGCGTCCTCAGCCGGCGTGTCGGCGACCGCTGGATGCGGGCCCAGGTGTGCAGCGCGGCCGGTGAGGCGGAGTTGGCGCGCGGCAGGTTCGTCGAGGCCGAGGGGGAGTACCGGGAGGGGCTGCGGCTCGCCTATGAGGTGGGCGCGTACGCGGAGTCGCCGTTCCTCATCGCCCGCCTCGCGGAGATCGCCTACCGCTCGGGCGACCGGGCCGGCGCCCTGACCGCGCTCGACGAGGCGGACACCGCGGCCGAGCGCTACGGCGTGGCGGACGCCCGTGCGTTCGTGTTCCTGCTGCGCGCCCAGATGGCCGTGGACGAGGGCGACACCGCGCACGCGCGGGCGCTGTGCGACGCGATCCGCGTGCTCGCCGCGGCGGGCACTCCACCGCCCCAGTTCATCGCGGCGCTCGGCAGGCTCGAGGCGGAGGTCGCCGCCGCCGAGACAGGCCCGGAACCCGCCCTGGCGCTGCTCGCCGGCACCCTGCGGCAGGCGCTGGCCGATCACTGTGCCGAGGCCGTCCTCTCGGCCGTCGTCGACGCCGCGGTGAACCTGCTGACCCGCCTCGGGGACTTCCCGCGCGCGACCCGGCTGCTCGCGGTCGCCGACGCGCTGTACGGCCCTCACCCGCGGCCCGCCCCGCAGAGCGCCCTCGCCGAGTGGGCCGAGGCCGCGGCCCGCGAGGCCCTGGGCGCCGAACGGCAGGAGGCCGAGCGGGCCCGGGGCAGGGCCCTGACGCCGACCGCCGCCCTGCGTGAACTCACCGAGGCCGTGCGCGCGCATCCGGCATCGGCCCCCGCTCCCGAGCCGACCCCGGCCCCCGGCACCCCAACCGCTACGAACAGGTGAACTTCGACTCGGCCCAGTCCGCCAGCGCCACCGTGTCGAGGTGGTTGTGCGGCTCGACCACCAGAGTGACGGTCTCCCGGCCGGCGATGTTCACATGGACGGGCACGCCGGGGTCGCCGCCCTTGACCGTCCCGGACGACCACAGCCGGACCCCGTCGGCGTACACCGAGAAGACGACCTTGCCGAGCTTCATCGTCATGTCGTCGACGCCGGCCACGGCGTCGTAGGCGGTGCAGCCGCGGTTGAGGTCGATCGTCACGGAGGAGTCGCCGTGCACGGTCACTCCGCGCGCGTACTCCCGGTCGGCGACGGACAGGCCGTTGCGCTGCCACACCCAGCTGCTCGCGCCCAGGCGGATCTCCGGCCCGGTGCCGTCCCCGTCGACGTCGAAGGACAGCTCGCTCAGCTCGTAGACCGCCGGGGCGGGCGGGGGAGTG